>JAJRQY010000121.1 GCA_024280015.1 Actinomycetes bacterium | reverse complement strand
CTGGATCATCGGAGGCTGATGTCGCTATCCAGGTAGCCACAACTACCGAACAGTCTCAAACCTCGCCTCCTTCGACCACTGACGAGGATCAATCGGCGACCTCTGCACCCCCAACCTCGGTGCCGGTGACCACACAACCCGCTGAGGGGAGTGTGACGACGGCCCTTGACCTGCAACTGGATGGCGACCTGCAAGCCGTCGACCCTGACTGGAATGAGTTGAGTCGGCCGTACTTGGTTTACGGCGTTCAAGAAGATGACCGGCTGAACCTTCGGTCAGGCCCGGGAGTAGTCAGCGAGGTCATCGCATCGATCGGCTTCACCAGCAGCGAACTAACGGTTTATGACGAAGTGGTCTTCGTTGGTTCGGACCGCTGGTCACCAGTCCGGCTCGGGACTGATGACGATGGTGCTGTTGGCTGGGCAAATCTGGCCTTCTTGCGTCCCCATAGCGGCAATTCTGACCTCAAGTTCGAGGGATCAACCGACGACGCCGTGCTCAGCTGGGCCAATGAGGTATCTGAACTGCTCTGGTCGCCGGATCGTGTTGCGGACTTTGTCGGACCGAACGGGGTTGTCGTGTCTACCAACGCGTTCATTGATCCTGAGGATCTTGTGCTTTCTGAGAGGGATCTTCGCAATCCCACAGGTGAGACGGTTGTCTGGGGCCATCAGGATGGATCCGGCGACCCGATTGAACGCACCTTGTCCGAGCAATTCGAGGCCATGCAAGGGTCAACCGCTCTGACGAGCACTGACGTGATCGGGATCGACACGGAGATTGGCTGGAGTAACACCATCAATAATGTGGCCGAAGCTTTTCCGGGGGCAACCGTTATTGAATACCACTTCGCCGGAACCCAAGACTACGCCAATCTAGATTGGACCAGTATCCGGCTCGTCTTCGAAACAACAGAAGGGGTAGTCCAACCAGTTCTGGTGGCCATTGTGCAAGCCGGATGGACCATCTAGTCCGGGCGGTTGGCTAGCGGCGGCCAAGCATGACGGGAACTGGTTTTGAGTGGTTGGTGGTCGGCTCCGGCAGTGATCCGGAACCAACAGAGGCCAACGATGCTTCTCCGTGTCCGGTCACACACTCAGGGTCAGGTCCATCCAGTGGCAAGCCAGTGAAGAACTTGGCTGCCATGCAACCACCCTGGCAGGCATCGAACTGGCCGCAGCTGGCGCAGGCGCCCGCCGATTGCGGCTCCCGCAATTGGGCAAAGAGATCGGACTCTTGCCAGATCTGTTTGAAACCGCCGGTGCTCCGGACGTTGCCTGCCTTGAACTCATCATGCAACACAAAGGGGCAGGCATAGACATCGCCGACAGGGTCGATCAGGCAAACCACCCGACCAGCACCACAAAGATTCAGCCCAGGTAGCGATTCATCACCAAGCGCATTGAGATGGAAGAACGAGTCACCGGTTAAGACGTCGGGATGGGCCAGCAGCCAGTGGTACAGCTCCACCTGCTGATCAGCCAAAGGATGAAGCTCTGACCAGGTATCAGCGCCGCGTCCAGCGGGGCGAAGGCGAGTTAGGCGTAGTTCGGCACCGTACTGATCAGCCAGGGCCTTGAACTCATCAAGCTGGGGCACATTGTGTCGGGTAACAACAACGCTAATTTTGAATGGTCCAAAGTTAGCTTGTTGGAGAGCATCCATGGCCGAGATTGCGGTGTCAAACGATCCATCACCGCGAACTGCGTCGTTGGTAGCAGCATCAGCGCCATCCAGCGAGATCTGGATATCCAGGTACTCCATAGCTGCCAGCTGAAGGGCTCGCTCGGGCGTGATGCGTGAACCATTGGTGGAGAACTTCACGCCGACCCCGGAGCTGGTCGCATAGTCGACCAGTTCAAAGAAGTCTGGCCGAATCATTGGTTCGCCACCGCCGATATTGACGTAGAAGACTTGCATGTCGCGCATCTCGTCGATGACGGCCTTGGCCTCGGCCGTTGACAGTTCATCAGGATCGGTTCGACCTGATGAACTCAAGCAGTGGATGCAGGCCAGATTGCAGGCGTAGGTCAACTCCCAGGTCATACAGATCGGGGCGTCAAGGCCGAGCTTCAGTTCATCGGTCAGCTTCGCCATAGATCTAGGCCGGTTCCTCTGGTTGTTGTTCCTGGGGCTGGAGAAAATCTGAGGCAGCTAAGGAGTGAAGGGCACGCTCGAAGGTCGGCCAGCGTGTTGGCTCGATGCCGCAATCGGAAAGGGCGAGGGCCACCGTCGTGTGGTCGCCTAGCGAAGTAACTACCCGCACCAGATCGGGGGAGCGAAGGAAATTCAGACGACGATTATCGTAGTGATAGGCCAACGCCCCGAAGGGCTCGGGTCGTAGCGACACCCTCTGGTGAAGCCGCCAGCCAGAATCAAGACTTAACAAGGGCATTGATCTGGCAGATCTAGTAGACGCCGCATATGCCGTCGATGGAGATCTCTTCTACCAATAGCTCGTCCTCAACTAGATCGTCGGACGCTGGAATCGCTTGTTCAGCCATGTCGTCGCTATTGAGGTCATCGCTGGTGGTGGTGGCCGGAGCAGAATTCATGGCTTAATCGTAGTGGAAGGAGGTCGATTCAATGCAAACATGGAGGCAGGGCCAGCCCTACGGGTCGCCGATCCAGTCCAGAACACTGCAACTGGCACCGACCTGATGTCGTATATGGATCGCTATCGGTGCCAAGTCGACTGTAGGGCTAGCGAAGGTCGAAACAGACCTTGATGGTGCCGCGTCCACCAGCCTGCACAGCATGAGCCAAGGCCTCTTCGTAGTCGTCCAAGCGGTAGCTGGCCCCAACCAGTCGTTCAAGGTTGGCTGCCTCGACCAGTTCAGTTGCCATGTCGAAGGACGTTCGTGTTGCTCCGCCAGGCAAGGTTTCGGTGCCGTAGGTGTATGCCCCAACCAGCGAGGTTTCTCGGTGCCACAGGGGCGTGAAGTCCACGGTGGCTCGGCCCGGCATACCCAATAGAACAACGGTGCCCCGAGGCCGAGTCATGCCGATGGCCTCCTGGACCGATTTTGCGTTGCCAACAGCATCAATGGTGACATCGGCTCCGCCGGAAAGATCATCACCGATCATGAAGCTGTTGGTGTGGCGTCGGACGGCCCGCAGAAGTTCATTGGGCTTGACTACCTGGTCAGCCCCAAGGCTTTTGGCTAGATCAACCTGTTCGGGATATTTGGCTCCAACCAAGATTGTCCCTGCCTGGGTGAAACGTCGAAGGGCAGCGACCGTGACAAGTCCCATGGTTCCAGCCCCGAGGACAACGACTGTTGCGCCTTCCTCGATAGGTGTTCGCAGGGCGGCATGGACACCAACTGCAGTCGGCTCAATCATGACCGCTGCTTCGTCGGACATGTCGTCAGGCACCGTATGAAGCTGGGACTCGTGAGCCACAAACTCCGTGGACCAGCCGCCACCAGTTGAAGCGCACGAGCCGGTCTGGATGCCGGGCTTTAGGTCGCCACTCACCAGATGTCGATAGTCATTTCCATCGCCGGGAGCAGCCTCGGCGAAGGGTGGTTCGAAACCTCGGGCCGCGTGACCGAGTACCGGTTCGAGGACCACGCGCTGGCCATCATCCAGCTGGCCAACAACCTCATGCCCTGGAGTAAAGGGAAACGACACCCAGGGTTCGAAATAGCGGGAGGAGTGTCCCTCGACCGTGGCCAGGTCTGAGCCGCAGATACCGGCGAGTCGCGTCGTGACCCGAACCCAGCCATCGGCTGGGAGATCGGGTGCGTCACCTTCGATGAGAGAAAGGGGACCGGAACGAGCGCCGCTGCCCGGCCGGAGTCGGGAGGTCAGGGCGGAAGCGACATAGCGTGCTTCGTTACGACGAAATTCCAGAGCCTTCACCCGGCTGAATCTACCATCTGGTAGAGACGATCCCTGTCGGGCCCTCAGTCCTGGTCCTCTGTCGGGACGGGCACAGCGGTGTTGGGTCAGGACTTCTGTCTGCAGTTGGCTGTCACTGTGGCTCTTTAGTGTCATCGGCATGAGCTTCTCCATCGATTGTTCGATCTGTATCCGCCAGGAGACCGGCAGCTGCGGCGATTGCCTCGTCACCTTCATCACCTCGCGAGAGCCAGAGGACGCAATCGTGATTGATGTCGCTGAGTTTGCGGCCATGCGTCGCCTGCAAGCGGCCGGAATGATCCCCGATCTTCGGCACCAAACAGCGGCCGGTTCCTAGGGGAAGCTCGACACCGGGCGCCTGCTGTCGGGAAGACAGTGAAACGGTGGCAGGCTGGTCCAATGGATACCCGTGGACCCGAGCAAGGAGCACCATGTGAGCGCGACGACCTAGCCCGACGCATACGTGAACTCGCCCTCTCCACAAGTCTTGACTCCATTGGATTCGCTTCTACTGAGGTTCTAGAGCCAGCCAGAACGGTTTTGCATTCCCGCAAGGCCCGCGGCTTGTCGGCCACCATGAACTTCACTTACCGAAACCCCGATCGCTCGACTGACCCGACCCAAGCCATGCCAACAGCCAAAACACTAGTCGCCGGTGCCGTTGGCTATGGGGGAGGAGTGGTGCAAGAACCAGCTGAGTTGTCGGGCCGGGTTGCCCGCTATTCGTGGCGAGACCACTACGCCGATCTACGCACGTCGCTTGAAGAGGTCGCCGACCTTCTTCGCTCCGAAGGCTATGCCGCCCAAGTTCACTGTGACGACAACTCGCTGGTGGATCGAAACGTTGCCTATCGGGCTGGACTTGGTTGGTACGGCAAGAACAGCAACCTCTTGCTGCCTGACGTTGGCAGCTGGTTCGTTCTTGGCTCAGTTCTCACCGACGCTGACTTGCCAACCAATTCTGAACCAGTGGCGGATCAGTGCGGATCCTGTCAGCGTTGCTTTGAAGGCTGCCCGACCGATGCCATTGTTGGCCCAGGCATCATCGATGCTGGCCGGTGCATTGCCTGGATTGTTCAAGCCGAAGGGCCAATCCCGCTCGAATTCCGAGAAGCCATCGGTGACCGACTCTATGGCTGTGATGACTGCCAGGATGTCTGCCCTCCCAACCGGGCGTTGGTCATCGCGGAGGAAGCTACTCCAGTTGCCACCCTTCCCACAACGGAGATGGATGCGTGGGTTTCACTGGTTTGGCTACTCATGGCCAGCGACGAAGAGTTGATGGACCGTGTCGGCCGCTGGTATATCGCCAAGCGTGACCCGGCGGTGGTTCGTCGCACGGCCTTGGTGAATCTTGGCAATACGGCCGATCCTTCTGATCCAGAAATCGTCACTATTCTCGAGCGATACTTGGATCATCAGAATCCGCTCCTTCGTCGTCATGCGATTTGGGCCTGTCGGCGACTGGGACGCGATGATCTCCTCGGGCCAGTGATGGATGACCCAGATGACGACGTGCAAGAAGAGCTGACGGTGTCGGTTGTCGCCCGGTTTGGGCCAGACTAAGTCCGTGCGATCACACCTTCTGGTCACCAATGACTTCCCGCCAAAGGTTGGCGGCATCCAGAGCTATCTCTTTGAGCTATGGCGGAGGCTGCCAAGTGAGGCCACAACCGTGTACTGCACGCCACATCCTGGTGCCGCTGCCTTTGATGCCGCGCAGCAGTTTCGGATCGAACGCTCGCCCGAGCCTTTCTTGTTGCCATACCCATGGCTCAAGCCGAGAATCTGTCGATTGGCTGATGAGGTCGGAGCGGAACTGATCATTCTGGATCCGGCACTGCCACTTGGACATATTGGGCCTTCCCTTGGCCGTCCCTATGGTGTTGTCCTCCACGGAGCTGAGGTCACCGTTCCTGCTCGAATCCCTGGCAGTCGACAGCTTCTGCGTCGGGTACTGCGACAAGCATCCTTGGTTATTTCTGCTGGCGAGTATGCACTGGCTGAAGCCGAGACCTGTGCTGGGCAGTCCTTGCCTTCGGTTGTCATCCCTCCCGGTGTCGATCCCAAGAGGTTTGTTCCTCCCTCGGCTGAAGCCCGAGCAGAGGCGCGCCGCTACCTTGACCTACCTGACGATGCGCTTGTGGTTTCGTCGGTGAATCGTCTGGTACCGCGTAAGGGAATGGACCGCCTGATTCTGGCCAGTGCGAAGCTAGCCAAGACGTACCCGCAGTTGCGGCTCCTGATTGGAGGTACGGGCAGAGAAGCCAAACGGTTGGAGCAATTGATCACCGAAACACGAGCTCCGGCTCGACTACTTGCTCGTCTTTCAGACTTGGAGGTCGTCGGGCTTTATCAGGCAAGCGACGTGATGGCCATGCTGTGTCATGACCGCTGGCGGGGCCTGGAACAAGAAGGTTTTGGTATCGCGTTCCTTGAAGCGGCGGCCTGTGGGATTCCCCAGATTGCTGGCAATTCTGGTGGTGCTGCCGAAGCGGTGGTTGATCAGGAAACGGGACTGGTCGTTGACAACCCCGAAGACCAGCACCAGATCGAGGAAGCGTTAGACCGCTTGCTGCGCAGTGAAACATCGCGCCAGCGCATGGGTGCAGCCAGCCGCCAGCGGATCGAAGCAGAATTCGACTACGACTCTTTGGCCGATCGGCTGGGCCACGCCATTGAGTCCGTCGATCTGTCGGCCAGAGAAGACGTCTCCAGAGAGGGCGTCTCCAGAGAAACTGACCTCTCTGACGAACGCGTGGTTGGGCCGTGAGACTGAGCCAACAAGCCTTGCTGCGAATCGGTTTTGCCATAACCGGAATCCATGCCCTGGCCACACTCTTAAGCTTGCTGATGGGGCCGACGATGCAGGATGCCCTGGTCGGGGTATTCGGCGTTCTGTTCTTTGGTGGTGCACTAGGTTGTTTCGTGGCGTTCTTGGTTGCGGTAGGACGCAGCCGCTATGAGCAAGTGCATCTTGCCGGGGCGTTTTTCTTGGCTGACAAGGTGATTGATTCGGCAACGAGAAAGATGGCCTACCTCATGCTTGCTGCGCAAACCGTGATTGGGGTTGTCGCCGCTAGCCTCGCCCCGTTCACTCCCGTGGCCTTCAGTGTGTTGGTGCCGCTGGCTGGTATGGCCATTGTTGCCTTACTCGGCTCGATGTGCGGAACGTTCAGCCCGAAACCGGGCCTAAACGATGGCAGCATCTGATGAAGGAATCTGATCAAGAACGCCCCGCTCCGGCCGATGGGCAAAGGCTCTGAGGCCTCCAAAGACCTCAGAGCGACCTTGCTCTGGTCAAAAGGTCGTGCGAGGCCTAGTGTTTAGTGAGAACGTTCGTCGTATCGGTCCCCGACAAAGACCACCCGACCAGAGGATTCCCATCGTGTCTAACCCGTCATATTCTGAGAGTGCGGTAGAACAAGCAACGGTTTCGGCCACAACCGGCCGGTGTTTCGAAGTTGTGAGTGACCTTGAGGCGTATCCAGATTGGGTCCAGGGAATCTCATCGGTTGTTATTACCGAGCATGATGATCAGGGCCGCCCGAGCCGGGCCTCATTCCAAGTCGAAGCCATCGGACGGTCCGCAAGCTACGAATTGGCCTATGACTACAGTGAAGCGCCACGACAGCTCTCATGGACGCTCGTATCAGGCGACATCATGAAGACATTGGACGGTGCGTACACCTTCAGCGAGTCGGTGGACCTCCCTGGCGGAACCGATGTTCGCTATGAGCTCAGGATCGATCTCGCCGTGCCATTGCCAGGCTTCGTGAAACGTCGGGCCGAAGGCAAAATTATTGAGGCTGCGCTCCCGTATTTCTGTCGACGAGTCGAGAGCAATGAGTCGGCCGTCCCGCCAAGCATCACGAGCTGAATACTTGGCGTTGCGAGTGTCGCCTCGTACCTAGCCGGTTTGCGGGCCGCAGAAATCTAAATTCTTTCTTTACCGAGCCGCTTTGTGTGTCGATGAGGTTGCATGCGAATACTGCGCCTTGACCTCGGCCTCGACAGTGGCACCGTTGACTTTCACCCCTTCGTTTCGATCGTTCACGGACTCGACGATGTGAAGCGCGAAGGTTTGATCAACTCCTTGCGCGGCATCGTCAGCGGCACGACTGCTGATTTGTCGGGACTGGTCGAAAACAATGGTGAGCTGATTGAGCTGGCAACAGCTAACGGCGAGGTCTTGGGACCGTTCACTACCGAAGATGTTGTCATGGCTGTTGATGCCGCACAACTTGGCGAACACAATGAGGCTGCTCTTCGAGCAGAACTGGACCAGCTCAGCCGTAAGGCCGAGAGTGATGCCGTACATGTCGAGGAAATTCGAGCTGATTTGGATCCAACGGCGCTGATTCGAGTTCAGCATCTTCGCCAGCAGCTGGCAGGCACGGCGCCAGTCACGGCGGCTGAGCTTCTTCGAGAAACGAACGCGCAGGCAATCCAGAATGCTCTGGATTCCATCGCTGGTGTGCAACCAATGATCTATGAGACCAAGGCGGAGATTTCGGGAATCATTTCCCGCTTGCGTGAGTACGAACAAGCACAGTCCGAAGCCAAGTCTCATATTGCTCGCCTCAACCGAAGGGTGAAGGACGCCCAGTCTGATCATCTTCGAGCATCTGACGCGCTGGCCGATGCGGAGCAGCGGGCTGTACCGCGCACCTTGACCGCGGAGGAGGACGCTCGGGTTGAGGAGCTGGCGGAGATCGGATTTGACCGACGAGGACGACGCTCAAAGAAGCGGACCGAGGTTGATGAGGCAGAACTCACGACCCTGCTCCGCAAGGTTGGTCAAACAACGCATGCCGCCTATGCCATGTATCGCCTTGCCCCAACAGCGGACCCTCGTGGCCTTGCGGATGTCGAGCGGGCAAAGAAGGCCCTTGAGCGAGCGGCGTACACCCTGCAAACAGCAAAGGATGGCTCTGCCAACGATTCGGTCACCCTCAAGCTTGCTGCCCAGCACAACAAGCTCAAAGATGAGGCTCGGGAACAACTCGGACCGATGTTGCCGAGTGACCTGGCCACTGCATTGCTTGGCTTGCAAGACTCATCGGAGAACCCGGCTTGGGTTGAAGGAATTACCAAGGTCTATGACACACTGAAGGCTGCCGGTGCTCCGGTTGAAGTAGAGATTGAGCCGACCGAGCTGGCAGCATGGGCCACCAACTGGCTCCAGAATGACCTCTCCTCTCAGGAATCGGACCGAAACTCCATTGATCGGCCGGGGCTTGAACAGGACTTACAGCGAGCCGAAGCGTCTCTTGACCGTCATGCTCGGGCAATGGCCAGAATTGATCGGATCGAAGCTGATGCCAATCGCTCTGCCAGCTACGCCCGAGAGGTTCAAGAACGCCTCGCTATCGCTAGTGGGCAGGGAGGGTTGTCGAAGGTGGACCTCCTGGCAACGATTTCCCCTCTAGCGGACAGGGTCCGGACTGAGGCCGGTAGTGCAGCACCGCTGGTTCTCGTTGGTGAATTCAATACCTTGGCGGATTTCGAACTGGAAGAACTATTGGGAGAGCTTGAAGTTCTGGCCCAAGGTGTGCAACTCATTGTTGTGACTGACCGAGAGAAGGCCGCGACGTGGGCTTCCCAGGTTGGATTGCGCCGAGCACTGCGCAGCACCGTTATTCGAATGAGCGCCTAGTCCCGTCGGCTTGGGATGTAGGGTCGACGGGTGACGTCGAACGAGTACTGCATCGGGGTTGACATTGGCGGCACAAAGATTCTTGGTGTTCTAGCTGACCCGACGAGCGGGCATATTCTTCAACAGCTTCAAGCACCGACTCCGGCTGCGGACGCCAATGGGTTGGCCGCCGCCATAGGCGACCTCATCGAGGATCTGATTGCCAAGGGTCAGCGCCCGAGGGCGATCGGGATTGGACTTCCCGGATTGGTCGATCGTGATGGGGTCTTGCGGTACGGACCGAATGTGCCAGGCGTTCTCTCACTCGACATTGCTGGTGAGCTCGAAGCTCGCTTTCAACTTCGCGTTGCGGTAGAGAACGACGCAACGAACTTCGCCAGGGCCGAACACCGATTTGGTGCCGCCAACGGGTTTCGACACGCGATCATGGTCACGCAGGGAACCGGGATCGGTGGTGCTGTGATCCTCAACGATGAGGTGTTTCGTGGTGCCAACGGGTTTGCCGGTGAGCCCGGCCACATGCAGGTCGATGCTAAGGGTTATCTCTGTGCCTGTGGGCGCTTGGGCTGTTGGGAAACCGTTTCGTCAGGAGCCGGTCTGGTCAATCTGGCCCGAGACCTGATTGCCTCTGGTGGCGGCCAGCAGATTCTTGCCCATGTCGGTGGAGAGGTTGCGGGAATCCGTGGGGAACACGTTTCGGCTGCCTTCTTAGAGAACGATCCGGAGGCAGTGGCCCTCGTTGCCGATTTTGCCAACTGGGTGGCTATTGGGCTCGGAGGCTTGGTGTCACTCCTTGACCCAGAGATAATTGTTCTCGGAGGCGGACTCACACCCTTTGGCATTCACTTCGTCCAACAAGTACAGGACTCCTTGGCAGGCCACATTGTTGGTGGCCAGTTCCGGCCGGAAGTCCCCGTTGTCTTGGCCAAGCTGGGGCCAGCGGCCGGAGCAATTGGTGGCGCCCTTTCTGCCTCCGTCTTGCTCAAGCCGTCAAGTCGGAGTTCGGGTGGAGTCCCCGACGACTCCGCGTAGACAGAACCGAACGGCAGTTTCGATCACCGAGTCATCAAGCAGGTCTCCCGAGATGGCGAATTGGCGGGCGAGTTCGTCACTCACGCCGCGTACTGCGGTAGCCATCACCCTGGCGTCACCTTGCTCAATCAAGCCCGCGTCCATGGCTCGGCTGATGTGTCTGGCAGTATCACTGATCACGATTCGTCGACCTCGGCGCATGTCCTTGGCGAACTGTTCCTCGGTCCAAGCAAACATGACCAGTCGGATGACTTCTGGATGCTCAATGGACCAGGTCAGGGTCGAGCGAATACCAAGTTCCAAACATTGGATCGGGTCATCAGCGCCGCGGATTGCTCGGTTCTGGTTCCGACGCAGATCGCGCAATGCATCTCGAAGAATATTGAGGAGGAGCTCATCCTTGGAGGAGAAGTACCAGTAGAAGACACCCTTGCCGACTCCGACTCCATCCACGATTTCTGAAACTGCTGTTGGATGGAATCCCTTTTCAGCGAATTGGGTGGTGGCGAAGGCCATCAAGGCGTCACGCCGGTCCTTGCCGCGGGTGGTCAGCGTCCGATCATTGGGGGAGGAGGTGACGGACATGGTCACTAGAGACTAGGGATGTCTTGACTGATCAGTCAAGAAAACTGTCTCGGCCATGGTTCAGTCTGTAGATGCCGAGTCTGAAGTCTTTGGTTCCAAGGTCGCCGGTTCTGCCCAGCCAAGGCTTCGCTCGACCGCTTGTTGCCATCGCTGGTAGAGGCGATCGGCCTCAACCCGATCCGCATTGGGCTCAACCCGAGTGTCGAGGGCCCAAGCTGCGCTCACCTCAGCCAGAGATTCCCAGAAGCCTTCAGCCAGGCCCGCCAGGTAGGCGGCCCCAAGGGCGGTAGTTTGCTGAGACACAGGCCGGGTCACGGGAACACCCAGCTGGTTGGCTTGCAGCTGCAGCAAGAGATCCATTACCGAGGCGCCGCCATCGACCCGGAGTTCGCCCAGCTCAAGCCCGGAGCTCTCACTCATGATGTCGACCACGCCACGGACTTGATAGGCCATGGACTCAACCGTTGCCCTTGCTAACTCGGCCCGGCCTGTTCCACCAGTGATGCCAACAATGGTGCCACGGGCATAGGGATCCCACCATGGGCTACCGAGGCCAGCGAATGCGGGTACTAGGTACACATCGCCGGTCGAGTCAACGCTCTCAGCCAACGGCCCGATCTCGGACGCATCCTCGATGATGCCTAGGCCGTCACGTAGCCATTGGATAGCCGCACCAGTGACGAATATTGATCCTTCGTAGGCATAGGTTGGAGTGTGGTCTGGTCCAAGAGTCCAGGCCACAGTCGTGAGCAGACCCTCAACCGGTTCCGGACATCGAGAGCCGACGTTCATCAGCAGGAAGCTGCCGGTTCCGTAGGTGTTCTTTGTCATTCCTGGTTCGAAGCAAGCCTGGCCAAACAAGGCCGCCTGCTGATCACCAGCGACACCCGAAATGGGGATGCCTGCACCGAATGCCGTCGTGTCAGCAGTTGTCCCAAACCGGCCGCTGCTCGAACGAACTTCTGGCAGAGATTGGATCGGAACCTCCAGTAGCTGGCAAAGCTCGGGTGACCACTCCATGGAACGGATGTCAAAGAGCAGGGTCCGGCTGGCATTTGACGGTTCGGTCACGAAGGATGATCCACCGGTGAGCTTCCAGATCAGCCACGAGTCGATGGTGCCAAGGGCAAGGCTCTCATCAGCAACGACCCCACCCTCGGTCAGCATCCAGCGAAACTTCGTTCCGGAGAAGTAGGGGTCGAGCCCAAGCCCAGTGCTGCTTCGTACCTTGGGTAGATGGCCAGCATCGGTCAGGCTTTGACAGAATTCAGCGGTTCGTCGGTCTTGCCACACAATGGCTCGATGGCGAGGCTCTCCGGACTGGCGATCCCAGGCGACGACGGTTTCTCGCTGGTTGGTGATCCCGATTGCCAGCACCGGCTCGGTGAGTTCGGCCATTAGCGCCTCGATCACTGAACAGATGGCGTCCCATATTTCGGAGGCATCGTGCTCGACCCAACCAGGTTGGGGAAAGAACTGGGTGAATTCCTGGTACTTGAAGCTAACGATCTCACTGTCGTGGTTGATGGCAAGGGCGCGCACTCCCGTCGTGCCAGCATCCAACGCGACAATCACAGACATAGCAAACTCCCGGGTACCTGCCCCGCCTGATGGCTCAAGCGGGTACCAACTATTACGACCATAGCCCTGGTTGTTGGCCTAGGATGTCCGAGCTGTCCGCGGCCATGAATGAGGAGGACCATGCGAGTAGGAATCCTGACTGGAGGCGGAGATTGTCCAGGTCTTAACGCGGTTATTCGAGCCGTCGTCCGCAAGGGCGAACGGCACTACGAGGACGAGCTTTTCGGGTTCGTTGACGGCTGGCGAGGCGTCGTCGACCAAGACTTCATTGCCTTAGATGTCGAGTCTCTACGCGGCATCTTGCCCCGTGGTGGAACTATTCTCGGAACCTCACGCATCACGCCGTACATGACGGAGGATGGCTTAGAAAAGGCTCGCACTACCATCGACTCGATGGGGCTGGACGGGATCATCGCCATTGGTGGTGAGGGCACGCTTTCTTGTGCTAACGAGATGGTCAAGTTGGGGTTCCCAATTGTTGGTGTGCCAAAGACCATTGACAACGACATTGGGCTGACCGAACGAACCTTTGGTTTTGATACTGCAGTCATGATCGCCACCGAGGCCATTGACCGGCTTCACACGACGGCGGAAAGCCACAACCGGGTGATTGTGGTTGAGGTAATGGGGCGTCATGTTGGCCATATCGCAACATGGGCGGGAATCGCAGGCGGTGCGACCATGACGTTGCTTCCCGAAGAGCCGTTCGATATCGCCGAGGTCTGTGAAGCACTCTCGCGGCGCCATCAGCGTGGCAAGTATGCCTCGATCGTCGTCGTGGCCGAAGGGGCCAAGCCAAAGCCAGGCACCGTTCAGATAGCGGACGAAGAACTGGATGAGTTTGGCCATGTGCGGCTGGGTGGGATCGCCAATGTGATTGCCACGGAGATTGAGCAGCGAACAGGATTCGAAACACGAGTCACGATTCTTGGCCATGTGCAACGCGGTGGCAGTCCAACGGCCTATGACCGGGTGCTTGCCACCTGGTTTGGAACCGAAGCCATTGACGCCGTTCATGACCAGGCATGGGGGCAGATGGTTGCGTTGATGTCGAACCGTGTCGTGCGCGTCAATCTGGGCGATGCGGTTGCCGAACTCAAAACGGTGAATCCTCAACTATGGGATGTTGCCACCCAGTTCTTCGCCTAACAGGGTGCTAGCCAGTTCAGCCGCCGTCACCGTCGCCTGGGTCCTCTTCAGAGTTCTCCGCCGACTCAGACTGGGTTACGCACTCGGCAAAATCGGCTCGAGTGGCTGCTCCGATGGGGCTGGCTTCGATATTGGTCAGCGCGATCTCGCCAAGGGAGTCTTCGATTCGGATGGCTGCGACACCTTCGAGACCAGTCAAGGTGCAGACCAGTTCTTCGGTGATTGGTATTTTCTGGTCTGCGAGGTCACGGAATGAGAACGAATCGGAAACAGTGATGATCAGGACCTCATTGTCAGCTAGCGTTGCGGCGGGAGCCAGGGCAGCAACGACGCGCGGACTGATGAGCGCACCATCCAGCAAGACCTCTTCCGCCTGGGGGCCATCCACGAGGTTGACAAGGGCATCTTCAATGGTTGGCGGATTGTCCAGGAGACGGTTGACCCTCACCAAACGACCGTCACCGTCATGCCAGTACAAGGCAAGTTCAAAGCTCTGGGCTGGCTCGGGCTCTGATGTTGTTGGCAGCCCGGTTGTTGTCGTGAAAAGTTCCGGTGGGATATCCTCCAACTCGCTGGCCTGCTGATCGGCGGGCAGGACACAAGATGTGGCTGCCAGCAAGGCCCCCAGAATTGTGAGGGTTGGCCAGCGAAGCCATTGACGCGAGGCTGGGCTCACAGTGCCATCTCATCATCTAAGTCTTCGAGCTTGCCGATAGGTATTTCGACGACAAAGCGTGCTCCATCTCGACCATCGACTCGATCAGTCACCCATACCTGTCCCTCGTGGAGGCGAACATGTTCGGTCACCAACGACAGGCCAAGACCAACACCCATGGCGGTGTCACGTCGACCGGCATCACCTTTTGACCTGGTGAATCGGTCGAAAATTCGTAGGCGTTCTTCCGCTGGCACTCCGGGGCCAGCATCTTCGACCGTGATTTGCACTCGCGTTCCAACCAGTCGGTAGCTAACGCCGGTTGCCCCGCCAGCATATTTGCGCGCATTCTCCAAGAGATTGGAGAGGACTTGAGCGAGTCGCCTCTTGTCAGCGACGATGATGAGTTCATCAAAGCGAGGATCAATGGTGATTGGAACCTCCGGCGTTTGAGAGTGGGCAACCACTGCACGTAGAAATTCGGCCAGAACCAGCGGGCTCAGATCCAAGGTCGCGGCACCAACGTCGAGCCTGGAGATTTCCAACAGATCTTCCACCAGGCCCTGGAAACGCTGGATGTCTTGCTTGAGCAAGGTCACCGCCTGTTGAGCTGGTTCGGGAAGTTCGTCGCGTCTCCGTTCTAACACCTCAACCGAGGCCGCCAGCGTCATCAATGGTGACCTCAACTCATGGCTGACATCAGAGGCGAACCGCTCGTCTCGTTCGATCCTGGTCCGAAGGGCATCGACCATCTCGTTGAAGGATGACGTCAGTCGAGCGAGGTCGCGATCAACACTTGGGTCCAGCCGCGCCTCGAAGTCACCTTCAGCAATCGCCTCTGCGGCAGCAGCGATGTGAGCAACGGGTTGCAAGGCTCGTCTGGCTGAATAGTAGCCGAGTAGGGCACCGCCAACGCTGGCGGTGACTGATACACCGATCAGGATGACGCGCAGCGAGTTGAGCGTTGCTGCTAAGTCATTCATTGGGGTGACTTCGTAGTAGGAGACGTTTGATGGCATGGTGAGGCCAATGCCGTACACCACATCTCCGGATGCCTCGACGTAGCGCATTTTTGCACTCCCGATCGAGATTACTGAGGTTCGAAGACCAGCCGGAATGGCTTGGCTTTCTAATCCGTAGGAGTACTCCTTGCCTGTGCCTCGGATGAAGAGTACCTGGGCGCCATTTGGCGTGAACAGACTGTCGAGGACCTGGCGTGAGGGGTCCTCAATCTCGCTGTCGTCACCTTCGTCAGGGTTGGCTTCGGCTGCTTCAGCTTGAATCCTGGTGATTTCTTCCTCGGTGGGTAGCGCGGCCAGGCCGCTCTGCAAGATTTGAGCGTTTCGATAGATCTGTTCCTGCGCTGCCTCCTCGAAAGCGGAGACGAGGTTTCGCTGCGCCAAGCCAAAGGTGGCCAAAGCGACCGTGGTCGAAAGCAGCATGGCCCCCAGTGCATAGATGGAGGTGACTCGGGCCAGGAGGCCCAAACGGGCAAGCCAGCGCTTCACGGTTGGAGTTTGTAACCCAGTCCTCGAGAAGTCACAACATAGCGAGGGCTACTGGGATCGGACTCGACCTTGGTTCGCAGTCGACGGACGTGGACATCGACCAGTCGGCCATCACCAAAGTAGTCATAACCCCAGACTCGCTCCAGCAAGACTTCACGGCTAAAGACCTTGCCCGGTTGAGAGGCCAGCTCGACCAAGAGCTTGAATTCGGTCTTGGTCAGGTGCAGTTCTTCGCCGTTCTTCAGGACAAGACCTTCATCGGGACTGACTTCGAGGTCGCCAACGACAATGCGTTCCATCGAGCCATGTTCGGAGGTGCGGGACCGCCTGAGGAGGGCCCGAATGCGAGCAGAAAGCTCTTTCGGGGCAAAGGGCTTGGTGAGGTAGTCGTCGGCCCCGGCTTCAAGACCAGCGACAACATCGTGGGTGTCATTCCTGGCTGTGACCATGATGATTGGGACATCGCTGATGCGACGGATTGAGCGACAGACCTCGAAGCCATCAACCCCGGGGAGCATGATGTCAATAAGAACAACGTCAGACTCTTGAGCTTTGAATTGCTCCATTGCCGTCTCGCCGGTTTCCGCCTCGTCGACTTCCCAGCCCTCATCTTCGAGGGCGAGTTTTACCGCCTGGCGAATGCGACCATCATCTTCAACCGTCAGAATTCGTGTACCCACACCCAACATGGTGCCTGATCTGTGAGTGCGGAGGTGGTCATAGCAGAAAATTTCTGTGATTGGCCGCGTCTTTGTGGCTGGTCGCAATCTGTCGCGACCAGGTGGTGAGCCTATTCAGGGCCTCTGATCGGCCTTGGCTCCGAGCAACAGGTCCCGAAGTTCATGAAAGAGTGCGGGCGGAGCGGCAAGGGCAAATTTGGTCGTTGGCTGAGATCCTCGCAGATCGCCAATGGTGGCTCCGGCCTCCGCAGCAATCAGGAGACCCGCAGCCATGTCCCAATCGTTCAAGCCGCGTTCGTAGTAAGCATCGACCTGCCCTTCAGCCAAGAAACAGAGATCGAGGGCAGCTGATCCGAAGCGTCGAATGTCACGAACCCGGGGGAGTACTTCTACCAGAACCTCAGCTTGGCCCTGCCGGCGCTCAGCCAGGTACCCGAAGCCTGTGGCAATCAAGGATAATGCGAGATCGGCGGGAGTGTTGATGTGGAGACGTTCCCCGTCCTTGTGTGCCCCGTGTCCCAGAACAGCCTCATACATGGTGTCGGTCGAAGGCTGGTACACGATTCCAGCGACCACAACTCCGTCTTGTTCGGCTGCGATTGACACACCGAAAGCTGGAACGTTGTATACGAAGTTCGTTGTTCCGTCGATGGGATCAATGATCCATCGAACTCCTGAAGTCGATGCCCGCTCACCGCCCTCTTCTCCAAGAATGCCGTCGTCAGGTCGGCTGGCCAGGATGCCTTCGATGATGTGGGCCTCGGCGGCCTTGTCGGCTGCGGTGACCAGATCGACCGAGGAGGACTTCGTTTCTGTTGATGACACAATCGAGTCCCGCATAGACAAGGCAAGCTGCCCAGCCTCACGGGCAAGTCGGACACCGAGGTCGCGGAGCGTCGCGAGCTCCTGGGATGAAGTCGTGTCGGGAGATTGGTTGCCGTCTGAGGGTGTCATGGTGTCCTGTTCGCTCATGCCTTGTTGTGGTTGCGGGGGTCTTCGGGGTGGATGCTGACCTTCCACTCGTTCATGGCACGAAGGGTCAATGAGGCGACGATGCCAACCCCAACCGCACAGATAAGGCCGCCCAGGAGGGCTCCGAGTGCGGCCACCGTGGCCGAGTCGCTAAGAATGTCACCGATCCCATAGCCAATGAGCCCACCGAGTAGGCCGCCAACAAGAACACCAGCAAAGGCCAACCAGCGGGCGGGGGCCGGTGGGGTGGCGATGGCGGGAACAGGAGCTGTCAGGCCATCGAAGGGCATTGGGCTCTTGGACACCGACGGTTCGACCGCAGTCGAGAAATCATCGGACGTCGAGGGCTCATCTTCTGAGGGCTCAGGCATTGCTGTCAGTATAGGATTGCCGGATGAGGACAGGGCCGTGACATCCGGACATACGGATACCCACCGAATCTGATGTCGATACCAGGATCTGCGTCGCGTACGCCGCCCCGCTCATCGGCGACGATCCTTCACGTTGACATGGACGCGTTCTTTGTCTCGGTGGAGATTCGAGAAGATCCGTCCCTGCGAGGTAAGCCCGTTGTGGTCGGTGGGAAGGGTCCAAGGGGCGTAGTGGCTGCCGCCAACTATGAGGCCCGAGTTTTTGGAGTCCACTCAGCGATGCCTTCTTCTATTGCCCGCCGCCGATGCCCTCAAGCCATCTTTGTGTCCGGGAACCACAAGCTCTACTCCGAGGTCAGCTCAGGGATCATGGATATCTTCCAGCGGGTAACGCCCCTGGTCGAACCTCTCTCCTTGGATGAGGCTTTCCTTGACGTTGTCGGGGCCGAACGCCTCCTCGGACCAGCTCCCGAAATTGCTCGACAGATTCGTCAGACCGTTTGGGCTGAGCAGCGGCTGCACTGTTCGGTCGGCATCGCTGGCTCGAAACTCATCGCCAAGCTGGCCTCTCAAGATGCGAAGCCTCGGGTTGTGGGTGCCAGGGTCGAGCGTGGCCTCGGGGTGAAGTTGGTTGAGGTCGGTACGGAAGCTGACTATGTGCGACCGATGCCGATTCGGGCCATGTGGGGAGTAGGTCCCAAGACGGCTGAACGTTTGTCGGAGTTGGGTGTCGTGACTGTCGGTGATCTGGCCGATCTCCCCCTTGGGGTCCTCATCGGTGCCGTTGGGAAGGCATCCGGCGGGCACCTCCATGCCGTGTCAAACGGACGAGACGCGCGACCAGTCGAACCCAATCGGCCAACCAAGTCCATCAGCAACGAGGAGACGTTTCGAACCGACCTCACCGACCCGGTCGCCCTCCACACCGAACTGGTTCGCATGTCTGATTCGGTCGCTGAGCGACTGCGCGCTGGCGGTCATCGTGGGCGGACCGTTTCGATCAAGGTGAGGTATCCGAGCTTCCAGACTCTGAGCCGTTCCGTCACCCTCGATCGGCCAACTGATAGCGGACAACGGATCTTGGGTGTGGCCAGCGAACTGTTCGAGGCCTTGGATATCGGTGCTGGCATTCGTCTGCTTGGAGTTGGAGTATCGGGGTTGCAGAGTGTCGTTGGTGACCAGCTGTCCGTCGGTCAGCAGGGTTTCGGTCAGCAGGGTTTCGGTCAGCTGTCCGTCGGTCAGCACAGTCAGGGAACACTGTTTGCGCCGGATCCAGCCGAGGGGGAGTTGGCGAAAGTCGATCTGGCCGTCGACCCGATCCGTGTGAAACACTGGGAGCGGGCCGATCAGGTGGTGGATGAGATTCGCTCAAGGTTCGGATCAGGAGCTATTGGTCCTGCGGCTCTAGCCCAATCCAGCCCAGATCCGGCGAAGCGAGTGCCAGATCCGAGTCAAGATGAGGCGATTGGCGGGCCGGGTCAGAATGAGAAATACTGGACCGACCATGAGCCCGAACCATGAGTACAATCGAGGGGATGGAATAGGGATTGTTGTTTGCGCGTTGTTCAATGGGCCAAGGTGCGCGACAATGATCAAACTGTTGGATGGAGTGGGCCCCTTGGGTTCGACATTCCGGGCCGAAGGAATCAGCGATGCCGCTGTCTGATAACGAACAAAAAATTCTCCTTGAGATAGAAAAGCACCTTCACGAGAGTGATCCACACCTGTCCAAGGTCGGCGAAGCGACGATCTACCGCCAGGTCATGGGTTCGGTTCGGTGGAACGTTCTGGGTTTTCTGGTCGGATTGGGCCTGATGGTCGGCACGCTACAAATCCACTTCATGCTCGCCTTCGGCGGATTTCTTGTCATGCTGCTCAGTGCGTTGGCCCTTGAGCGAAACCTGCGATTGATGGGACGGGCCGGAGTCAACCAGGTCACCAGCGCATTCCGAGCCGCTAATCCCAATATTCGCAGGCAGCGCGGGGGAGACTCACCTCGCGACGGAGAACAGTCGGTCGACGAGGACTGAGACGGCGTCGCCCTTACATGAAACGATCGCCCTCGCGATAGATAAGAACGGCGTTTCCCCATGGTGGTACACACAGGCGACTCACTAGCGCCGATTCGAGTGAATGTGAAGCTCTTTAGATTCCTCAGCGAAAATCGTCGGCGTATCCGACAGATCGCTGTTGTCCCTCTACTAGTTGGGTCGATTGTTTGGGTTGTGCCAGCAATCAGATGTAACTGGAATGGTTGGAGTTGTGATGCGCATCGCGCCGCAGAGCGACATGTCGACGCGTTGGCGAATAACGACTATGAGTCGTACGTGGCCAACATGAGCAGGGGGGGGCGGGAACAGTGTTGAGGATTTTGAGTTCCAACTTGATTGTCTTGATTGGAGTCGGGTGAAGGTTGGTGAGGTTTTCGACTCTGGGCTGGCATCTGACGTCAAGCTAGTAGCGCTGCATGCGCCGTCGGGCGACTTTTCCTTGACTACCCATATACGTCCTCCGGTGGGGAACGCCATGGAGGGTAAGGGGTTTATGGTGTTCGTGGCCCCCGACATCTGCCCTCGTGATTTGGATGGGTAGTCAAGTCTCAAGGCCAGCTGTCCGAACTTCGAGATCTCTTTCTCTGTCACGCTTGGGACGATCGCCGCGGTGCTGCGACGGAGCTTAGCGACCTGTTCGAAGCCGAAGGAGTGTCGGTCTGGTCAGCGAGAAAGGACATCTTGCTCGGTCAAGCCTTTATGCGAGAGATCGACAGAGGTTTGGCGAAGTCACGTGCGGGTCTTGTTTTTGGTGAGACCGACCACAGCATGTTTGGTGGCGTTGTAGGCGAGGTCGACCTCACCTATCGCGATCAGATCGACGCATGCGTCAATCGGGTCAACTTCCATGCACCTTCAAGCGACGGAAAGGCTCGCGTCGGAAGCTGGTGTGACGGTCGAGGAGATGGCCAAGGGCCGCTACAAAGGCGTAGCTCTGAGGCGACCTGGGTCACCCGAGGAGATCGCCGCCACCATCGCTTTCCTCGCTGGTCCCGCCTCGGCCTATATCACCGGCGCTGCGATACCGGTGTCAGGCGGAACACCGGTTGGGCTCTGAGGACTCTCCTCCCATCAGGCCCCCCTTGATGGGAGATTGAGAGCTAGTGTTTCGGACCAGAACTTCCCAAGTCGATGCAGGTTGATGCAGTCAAGGGTCACACCCACGTGGACGATGTTCATGCTGCCAGTGTGCCAAAGGGCTAAGAGAGCGGCCACAGAATCCCAGTGCTGACCTTCGCGCCCATCAATGCACACCAGAGCGGGTCAATGAGTCACTCAGAGGCTGGCGGGGACCTCGCTATGGACTTGAAATCGGAGCGTGCGTGCATGAGGACCGTGGCTAGCACGATTAGAGCCCCGACCATGCTTGCCACGGGCGGGGTTTCGCTCAAGATGATCCAGGCCAGCACGATCGCAACCGGGGTTTCGGCCGACCCGAGTAGTCCGGACTCAGCTGCTGGAATCAGGTCAGTATTGTCCAGCTCCCTGCGTCGATGGTTTTGGTCAACACGCCCGAGAAGCTGAACATCACCGCCGATGCAAGAACCAGAACTGGTCCGAGCCAACCAGGTGTAGCCCCGCTGTGTAGATTGGTCATCAGAGCCTTCCAGTGAGCCACGAATAGCGTAGGTCATTCGGATTCCAAAGATCGTAGACTGATCTATATGTGCCAAGGTCGTCTGTTTTCACGAGTAGTGATACGGAAATCAAGTGTCTGATTTCGGCAGGCTTCTGCCACCACTCGCAGCGCTGGTCTCCTTCGAGGCTGCGTTTCGGCATCGGAACTTCACCCGCGCTGCAGAGGAACTCTTCATGTCGCAGGCCAGTGTGAGCCGACGAATACGAGAACTCGAAACCGACCTCGGAGTTATCCTCTTCGAACGACACCGCCACGACGTGACTCCGACCGCTGAGGCCGAGGTCTTTGCAGCCTCGGTACGCCTTTCACTCAGAGAGCTGTCGTCGACGGCCAATCAGCTTCGACAAGCGGCCGTGGATGCCGATTCACTGACGATTCTTTCCAGCTTGTCCTTAGCGTCGGTCTTTGTGGCTCCGGTCCTGGGAGACCTACAGCGCGCTCGCCCGGAGCTGAACGTGCGTGTCGTGTCGGCGTGCGAAGCAATCGAGACCACCAGTGAGGTCTTCGACCTCGCAATTCAGTACGGGCCGAGCCAATCGAGTTTGTACCGAGTGGAGTTCATCGCTGAAGAAGAGGTTTACCCCGTCTGCTCGCCGACGTTCGCAGCGCAACTGCCCACTCCAGTCACTGCGGCAGGCCTTACCCGTTTCCCGCTATTGGATGTTGACTACGACGATCCCGGCTGGGCTACATGGCGGAGCTTCCTCGCCTCGACTGATGGAGGCGAACCAGAAGTTGGCAACGCCATGGTCTTCACCTCCTACCGAGTCTGCCTTGATTTCGCGGAGCGCGCTGAAGGTCTGGCGTTGGGTTGGGAACGCTCAGTCCGGCCGCGTCTCGATGCTGGCGCACTCGTCCGAGTTTCAGGCGTCACCTTGTCGAATGCAGGCTTGATCAATGCCTACCTCCCGAAGCATGTTGCTCCGAACCCTTACGCTCTGGAGTTCCTTGCTCTACTGAAAAGCACAGTCGCCATCGCGTGATCATGAAGTCCTGCGAGGCTCCCGGAATTGTTTCCGGTCGAGGGGTGACGCGAGGAAACGAGTGGCGGATTCAACCAATCAACGCAAGCCGAAGGCCGGGCCTGAAGCACCCCCGATTCTGACGACCGATAAAGGAATGTTATCGGACGTCATAAGCCGATTGCTTTCAACGTCATGTCCACTCTGGTGCACCCCGAAGCGCAGGCATGTCATCTCCTGCCCCGGTTCACCTTCATCGGATTCCCTTCGCCTTCCTCGCGCATCTAGGGACGTTGGTAAGGGTTGGCTACAGCCAGACCGAGCGACCGGTGACTGGCGACCTGGATCGACCGGCACCGCAAAAGAGATAGCCACCCAAACAGACCTATCGAGGGATTCTCAGTGGAGAGGTACGCGCCCTGTGGTATTCGGCCGATACGTCATCGGTGAATTCCTGAAGCGATCTCCGTAGCGATTCTAGGCTCTGATACTGATCATTCCGAGACCGAGGAACTAGGACCGATTCGTCCTCATCGTCTTCAAATAGAATCCCGTGGGTTGATGTGAACTTCTCCAACCGGAGAGACATTGGCAGATCCAGAACTTGTCCAGCTAGCGGACGAACCTCGGCCCTAACCACGACAGACAACTCATTCATTGGCAGGCACTACAAAAACACGAGCTACGTTGGATCCTCCATCACCATTATTGGCACAACCTGTGCTGGCGGCGTCTGGTGGCCAACCGGCAGCTGGAACATCAACATTGAATCATCCGGGCACTACTGCGGAGGCTCCCCCACCCGGTTCTATGACTCCTCCTCCTGCTCCGGCAACAACAAGCCCATCTATAGCCAAAAATCCAGCCTGGGTTGGATGAACAACAAGACATCATGCGTCCGATACGGCTAGCAAAACCTATGGTGACCGGCGCCGACCGTCCCACTGGTCAACCACCAGTGAGACCCACGCGCCACGATGAGCAAAGCAACACCGAATTGTTGCAAGCAGCCGCTGGCGGCGAGCAAGCATTCACCCTGTTCTGCCGACGCAACATCGACAGCATCCTGGCCTACTTCTGGCACAGGACCCGCGACCACGAAGTCACTTCCGACCTAACTTCTGAAACCTTTGCCGTAGCGTTGGAGAATCTGCACACGTTCAACCCGGCGCAGGGTGACGGTGGCCAATGGCTGCAAGGGATAGCCACCAATCTGCTTAAGAGATTCTGGCGCCGCAACCGAGCCACGGTCCGGGCACAACACCGTCTTGAAATCGAGTCCATCACCCTGGTTGAAGAAGCTGTCCGTGAACTTGAAGCCGCAGATGCGGGACTAGATGGTGACCGGCTTCGCCTGGCATTGCAGCGTCTCCCGGCTAAGAATCGTCGGGCCGTGCATCTACGGATAGTAGAGGATCTGGACTATGAGGAGATAGCTGTGCAGCTCGGCTGCATGCCTGGCACAGCCCGGATGAGGGTCCTACGGGGCTTGAAGCGGCTGCAACACGAATTCGATCCACCAACACAAGTAGAAGCAATATGAGTGAACTACAGAAATTCAAAGACGACTTAGAACAACAACTGGTCGCTGCCTCCCGACGCCAGAACCTGGACACAGCAGCCAAGGCTGCCAGACCCAGTCGGGTGAAACCGGTTTTAGCGATCGCAATCTCCATGGCCGTGCTCGTTGGTGGCGTGTTTGGTGTCTCTACCTTGTTTGGTGCCAAGCCCGTAGCTGCTGACGCCGTCACCATCACTCAGTTGGAAGATCGGGTGGTAATCCGGGTTGTCGATGTTGTTTCGGATCCTGATGCTGTAGCCGCCAAACTGGAGGACGAGTTGGGTATCCCCGCTGAAATGCTGGCCTTGCCGGTGCCGCCTGAACTGGTTGGGCAAGTCACATCTGTAGGCAACACTGGGCCAGTCGAAACTGATGTTGAAGTCGATGCCGAGGGCTTGGTCAAGGTCGTGACCTTGCCTATTGGTTTCTCCGGGACTCTGATTATCGAATACGGCCGAAAATCCGAACCCGGGGAGGTCTATGAGACCAACGTTACCGATCAACGCTGCAGCCTGTTGTTTGGTCTCATCGTCCCCGAAGCTCTCTCCCAACTACAAGACCTTGGCGGGACGCTGCGTTATGAAACCGTTACCGCTGATGGTGATGTGCAAACCGATGCCGACCCGAATCTCATTCCCGGCCACTACCAACTTACTGACCTGATTGCCTTGTCCGATGCCAGTTATCTGGTCACTTTCGTCGAGAACCCAGCCGCCGAGTCTGTCGATCCGAGTTGCCGATAGGCGTACTTGATCTGGGGGTCGCTGGTTGCATGACGGCGTCGCAGCCTTCGACCCCCAACCCCGCGTCCACCCCGAGTCCTGTGCCAGCATCGGCCAGACCCGTGGTGAACCAAGATGTGCTCCACAGCACAAACCCGGGGGTCAGTCGTTTCTTTTGACGGCAACGACTGACCCCCACCACCAACAACTTCGGGCTTAGCGGGCAGACAAGACTCTTCGTGGGTCCAGGTCGTGGACCCAGCGCCTCCAAACCGGGACATGACCCTTCACCGTCTCGACAATGACAGCAGCTTGTTGTTGGGCGACGAGTGCCTCATCGGCTAGGTCCTTCCGACGGCTGTAGCGAGCGATCGTTGAGACATGCGCCAATTTGTTGACAGCATCTGACGGAACGCGTCGCTTGCGGCTCGCCCGCTCGGCGAACTCGCTCCGTGTCTCCCAGCCTTCGCGCTTCAGGGAGTAGCCGAGTTCCAGAGCTTCAGAGGCCTGCCCCCAGGCGACATCAATCTTGCTCGCTGGAGTTGAGGCCCGTTGTAGTGAGGTCCTACGCCTCAGAAAGTGAAAGAGGGGGAGGCCACCAAGGTAGGCGAGTACCAGCCCGATCATGCCGAGCAGCTTCCAACTGACGCCAAGGCCGCGCCGGTTCGTCGCCAGGTCGCCGGTTTGGGGAGTCTCCCCGTCGTTGATGCCCAGGAGGTCCTGATCGAAGTCGGTTGGAGAGGTATTGATGGGGGCAATGGTGGTTGTTGGGCCGTCTTCGCCTACAGCTGGCTCGGCGTCTTGGGCCTGGGAGAGTTGGGTGTAGTCCGCATCAGGTGCGCCTCGTCCCGGTGTCGGTTCGAAGGCAACCCACCCCAAGCCCTCGAACCAGACTTCTGGCCAGGCGTGGGTATTGCGTCCGGTCACTCGGTACTCGTTCTCATTTTCGGTTGCTTCCCCCCAAGTAAAGCCAACGGCTACCCGAGCTGGTGCTCCCAAGGAACGCGCCATCAAGGCGAACGTTCCGCTGAATTGTTGACAGAACCCGATCCGCTCATCGAGGAACTGCTCGATGGGATCGCCTTCACGTTTGCTTAGGTTGATGTTGTACTCAAAGGTCCGGAAGTGACTCTGCAGCGCCAACATTTGCTCATAGCGGGTCGTGGTGCCGGCTGTGATCTGGAGAGCCTCGCTGGCGACCCGACCCGTCAGGTCATTGGGCAGATCAAGATACTGCGCAGCAATGTCTTGAGGGACTGCAGCTGGTGCTGCGTTGAGTCGCTCGGCAGAGAACTGAGCGATGTTCGACTCCAGCACGTAGACGGCACCATCGCTGGTCGAATGCTCGCTGCTGACGGTGAGCGAGCTGGTCTCGCTATTCCAGGTTGCGGGAACATCACTTTCAATGATCTGGCTTGGGCTAAACGCCGCCGGAAGCCAGATCGAACTAAGCGCTTCGATATGGAACTCTTGGCGCAGCAGTTGTGTTTCGGTTTCCCCAGTGGTGGCGCCTCCGGGAAGACGCCCGGACTCTGGTTCGAACTTGCCCTTTGTCTGCCAAAACCCCTCGTCATAGGTGTCGAGTCCAGCAACTCGCCAGTAGGAGGGACGATCAGCGATGACGGTGAACATGGTGACATCAGTCTGTTCAGCAAGCTGATTCTGGATGCTGACATAGGGACTGATGACGTAACGAGTCGAATCTCCCCGATTTCGCCAGTAATAGAGCTCGTCGGCATCCGCACCTGGAAAGGCAGGTCCGATGAAAAGCCCAGTCAACAAGGCGACCGCGCCGATGGCGAACCCAGAACGGGCGATACCTCGGGGGCCTCGGCGCGAGTCAGCGAGGAGCCAGACTCCACTGGTGGCCAGGTTGGTTGAGCGTTGAGTGACTGCCCAGAAGACTACGGCCGCCGCAAATACGATGGTCGAGCGTTTCTGGAAGTCACCCGATCCCAAGATTGAGGCGAAAAGAAAGATGAGAGAGGCAGGAAGAACCGGCTCGAAGGCCAGCCGTAGTCGTAGTGCACCCCAGTCCGTGAGGAAGGACATTGTCCACGCGGTGATGATGGAGGCGGCAATGAACGGGTCGCCGGTCTCGACTGGCGCACGCTGCTTTTGGAAGTCGACCACACCCTGACGAGCCAGTTCGGTGAAACTGTCCAGAGTGGCGCGGGTGGGCAAGAGGAAGAATTGCTGGGTTCCCGATGCGTAGCGCAGCTCGAGCAGCAAGGCGAGCCCGAGAACAGACAAGACGAATGAAGCAAGGAGCGAGACTCGCGCCATACGCAGGAGGACAACAAGCCCTCCCGAGACGACGGCTGCGGCGATTATTGGGAGTACCGCCGAACTGTCCTGGAACAGGCGGATGAAGCCATAGCAGGCGGCGGGCACCAGGAGTAATGAGGCAACAATGAGAGCGGGGCTGCTGGCTGGGATCGGGTTGGCGGTGTTCAACTGCTCTGCGGTGTCCCCCGCGCCAGGATTGCTCGCCCTCGTTGCTGACTTGTTGGCATGGAACGTAGTCGGTACACCCATGGCCGAACCAGCTGTCCCTGAACTGTTCATCGCTGGACACCGGCGCGAGATGAGCGGACCGGATAGGCCGACGCGCCAGCAACAGACCCACGACTGGTTGTTGGACTGGCGACAGCCTTTGACCACGCATGAGGCAAGGACGAAGCACCGTCGTGCAAGATCCAGTCAGCAGAAGGGGTGGAGCCACCACTTTCGCATATGACGGTGATCACCTGTCCGTAGGTGCGACGGGCAAGAGCCAGGGATGCTTCGAACTCAGACCCTGGTTGGCCGGTGATGACAACGAGTGTGCCGCCGCGACCGATTCTCGTTGTCTCATCAATGGTACGAACGAGTGAAGCGGACTGGGTTGGCTGGACAATTGCCAACTGTTCATCAATGGCGTCCAGCTCCGCGCGGCTTCGAATGTCAGCAAAGGTTCCGGATCCCGAGGTTACGTAACGCAGCGCATCGTCGCCCCGCCATCCGGCATAGAGCACGCTCAAGGTTGCCGAGACTGCACGTTCAAATCCGGCATCAGAGTAGGACTCAGATCGTCGATCGAGGATGACGGTCACCCGACCAGTTCGCGGTCGTTCCTCCTGCTTGACCACAAGCTCATCTGACCGCGCCGATGCCCTCCAATGGACTCGGCGAAGCTCGTCGCCAACGACATAGGGCCGGAGAGCAAAGAACTCATCGCCGCCCGAGGCCAGGGTGCGTATTGGTTGCTGGTCGGCCGTCGGGTCATTGCCTGCTGTCGAGTGAAGGACCCCGAGATCAACAAGTTCAGTGTGGACGACGAGCGAAACCTGATCTGATGCTCGGATCAGCGAGGTTGTGAGTCCAAGCGGGTCGCCGATTCGTAGGTCCAGCGGTCCGATGCTGAGAACTCCTCGCTGTTGGGTCGGCAAGCGATAGGCAACCTTGGCTGCTTCTTTACCCCTGATTGGAGCCAGGATGAGTGAAGCACCTGAACTGTTCTGGACTTCGTCCCGCAGATGAAGAACAGGAGTTCGGCGCCGTGATTGATTCTGAAGAGAGAGGTCAACCCGAGCCGGTGTGCCCACCCGAAGTCGGTTGGGGCTGGCAACACGCAGAACGGAGAGTTCGAGGCGGGCGGACAGGGTTGCGACAATGGCGACAATGAGGGCAACGAACCCCATTCCTGCGAGCAAGAACAGTTCAGGAACCCCAAAGGTTCGACCCAAGGCCAGGCAGAGGCCAATGACAACGAGGAGACCAATGCCTGCTCGGGTGAAGCGCATCAGGACCGATCGTGGGGAACGGGTACCGCTCCCAGGATGTCCTGGATGAGATCTTCACTGCTGATTCCTCGAAGTAACGAGTCGGACTTCAGGATCAGGCGATGAGACACAACATCGGAGGCAACGGCCTTGATGTCGTCGTCGGTGACGAAGTTTCGACCCGAGGCAGCGGCTTTGGCTCTGGCAACTCGCTGCAGGCTGAGTGTTGCCCGGGGCGACATGCCGAGTTGGATAGATGGATGCTGGCGGGTGGCCTCGGCAATATCAATCAGGTAAGCCCGCAGGCCGGGCTCAATATGGACCTTGCTCACCATGGCAATCATCGCTGTGATGTCGGCGATGCTTGCGATCGGCTGAAGCTGATCAACGACCCCGTCGGACTCATGAGTCTGAAGGATGGCAAATTCGTCATTTCGATCGGGGTAACCGACCGAGATCCTCATCAAGAATCGGTCAAGCTGGCTTTCCGGCAGGGGATAGGTCCCCTCTTGCTCGATCGGATTCTGGGTGGCGAGGACCATGAACGGTTTTGGAAGGGGGTGGGTGACTCCATCCACCGTGACCTGGGCCTCGGCCATTGCCTCAAGAAGGGCCGACTGGGTCTTGGGAGAAGCCCGATTGATTTCATCGGCCAGCACCATCTCGGCAAAGATGGGTCCAGCGCGGAACTCAAAGACGGAATCATTGCGGTTCCAAATACTGACTCCGGTGACGTCGGCGGGCAGCAAGTCGGGAGTGAACTGGATTCGACCAAGGTTGGCGTGGATGCTGGCGGCAAGCGTCTTAGCCAGGGTTGTCTTCCCGACCCCGGGTATGTCCTCGACCAGGAGGTGCCCTCCAGCAAGGAGGCAGAGCAAGGTTTTCTCGATGACATCTCGTTTGCCTCGGATTACCTGTTCCATATTGTCGGCGATTGCCTTGTGGGCGGCTGCAAATCTCGATGCCTGATTCTCGTCCAACGCCGCTGCCTCTGTCATAGTCACCATCGCAGGCTAGTAGCCCAAAGACCTGACCTAGACTCAGGCAGTGAAATCTGTGTTGGCTATTGATGTCGGTGGAACAAAGATGGCGGCTGGAGTCGTCGATCAGGAGGGCAACCTGATCAGACGCGTAGCGAAACCGACACCGGTCGCAGGCTCGGCGGAAGAACTGTTTGGGGTCCTCATGTCCCTCGTGGAACAGCTCGGATTTGCCGACCGGGCGAGTGCAGCGCTGGCTGGCCTTGTCGGTTGTGGGGTCGGCTGTGGTGGGCCGATGACAGGTTCAACCGGAGGGCGTTCAACCGGAGCGGCAACGGGTGGCGGATCGTTCCATAGTGAACAGCGGGTCTTGGTATCTCCACTGAACATTCCCGGTTGGCGATCCTTCCCATTGGCCGAACGGGTGGCCGAGCTCACGGGCCTGCAAACAACGGTCGACAATGATGCCAAGGCCTTTGCTCTTGGTGAGGGGTGGGTCGGTGCCGCTGCGGGGGAGTCGGACTACATCGGCATGGTGGTCTCCACCGGTGTTGGTGGTGGAATCGTGTGCAACGGGCGACTCCTGGCCGGTGCCGATGGCAATGCCGGGCATATCGGCCAGATCGTTGTTCGTCCGCAAGACTGTGGCGACACTCATCAGCCGCCGGGGCAGATACGAGGGGTGCTGGAAGCGGAGTGCTCGGGTACCTCGATTGCCAGCTGGACCGGCAAGCCAGCGAAGGAGGCGAGCGATGAGATCAAGATCCGAACCGGTCGGTTGGTTGGCCAGGCAGTCGGCTCAACAGCTAACTTGCTTGATCTTCGACTCGCGGTGGTTGGTGGCTCGGTGGGTCTTGGCTTTGGCGAGCTGTTTTTCTCCAGCGCCCAGTTGGAGATCGACCGGGTTTGTGATCTGGACTATTCCCGAGGCACCAAGATTCTGTCTGCAGGAAATGGTGATGCGAGCCCGCTGATCGGCGCCGGGGCCCTAGCCTTTCGGGCCCAAGGAATGCAGCTCGGAGCCGTCCTCCCAAATTAACTGCGACCTGGCACCGGTAGCGATCCATATGCGACATCTGGTCGGTGCCAGAACGAGTTGGGATGGTGGCTCGGGCCTTTTGGTGAGGCTAGATGGGTTTTGAGGCTAGATGGGTTTTGAGGCTTGCCACTCGAGCCAGGTCACAAACTCGTCGGCACCGATTGGCTGACCCTGATCGTGGCCATAGGCAGTCTCCAATCGGAAATTGATCCAGGCTGGATCAGGAAGAGGAACGAATGGCCGGCGGCGCCACCACCTAGTTGGCGCATGATCTTGGGCCGAACGTATTGCCGTCGACCAGAGATCAGGGCGTCGCAGGATGGCGAAAACGAGTTCGACGCTGATCAACCTGGCTGTCGACTTCGACAATGACCCCACACCCTCAATCTAGCCAACTGGTCAGCCTGTCCGGCTACTTCGGAACGTCTTTCCACGGTCCACGATCGAGCTTTGGCTCCTTGGGAAGTCCGAGGACCATCTCGCCAATGATATTGCGCTGGACCTGACTCGTCCCGGCATAAATGGTGCCAGCACGAGCGTTCAAGAAGGTGCCGATCCAGCTACCAGAATTGTTGGCGGCTCCGGGTGAATCGGGGCCGAAGGCGCTGGAGGGGAACTTGCCGTCGATGATCATCCCATTGGCGCCAAGAACAGCCATGGAGAGTTCGGTTACTTCCCGGTGGTATTCGCTCCAGAAGAGCTTGAAGATCGATGCGTCAGCACCTGGATGCTCACCAGCCAAGAACTTGGTCAAGGTCCGCATACCGAGGTACCCCATGATCTGTGTCTGCATGTAGGCGGCGACCAGCTGGTCACGAATAACGGGGTCTTCGTTGGTGCCGTTCTCCTTGGCTAGGTCGAGAAGCCGACCTACCTCACTCTTGAATGTGAGGGGCATTGTGGCTGCTGCCTCGCCTCGTTCATAGCCAAGCAGAGTCATGGCAACGCCCCAGCCGCCGTTGACCTCGCCGATCACGTTTTCCTTCGCCGTTTTGGCGTCAGTGAAGAACACCTCGTTGAATTCGGAGTCGCCCGAGATCATCTTGATTGGACGAACGTCGACTCCTTCTTGTTCCATCGGGACGAGTAGAAAGGTGATGCCGCGATGCTTGACAACGTCGGCATCTGTACGCGCGAGCACGAATATCCAGTTTGCTAGGTGGCCAGCCGACGTCCAGATCTTCTGGCCGTTGATTTGCCATTCGTCTCCGTCTAGCTCGGCCTTGCAACCGACATTGGCGAGGTCCGAGCCGGCGTTGGGTTCGGAGTAGCCCTGGCACCAGATGTCTTGGCCGGAAATGATCCGAGGTAAGAAGTGAGCCTTTTGCTCATCAGTGCCCCATTGGATGATGGTGTTGCCGACCATCTGGATACTGAAGGCATCGTTGGAGCCACCGGTTGGCACACCGGCCTTCTGGAACTCCTCCGCCAAGATGACAGACTCGAGGTGAGACAAGCCGCCCCCGCCGAACTCCTTGGGCCAAGAGGCAGCAAGAAGCTGATTCTCTGACAAGATTTTTCGCCAACTGTCGATGAACACTTGAGCGGCCTCGGCATCGAGGGCGCCGATGCCGACCCAGTTGTCCGGGAGATTGTCGCTGAGGAACCCCTTGATTCTGGTTCGGAAGATCTCGGCTTCGGGAGCATACGTTGGCTGCATGCCCGGAAATCTAGACCGACTGGCGCAAGCAAACAAGACCAGAACCCAAGACAGGACCAATGCCACACGGATTGGCTGGCCCTGAGGGCGTTCTTAGGCTGCCTTGAGATCCAAGTACGGATTCCACGCCGCGGGAATTGCTCCGGCCGCCACTCGGATCCAGGCCAGGTCTGCTGGAGGTTGAGGGGTTGAGCGAAGTTTCAAGGAGGTGTGCTTGAGTAGATGGTTGCTCTTGGTGCTGTTGCAACGCCGACAGCAAGCAACAACGTTTGTCCAGATGTGGCGTCCACCGAGTGAGCGCGGCACAACATGGTCAATGTTCTCGGCCTTTTGGCCACAGTATTGGCAACGCCCATTGTCTCGCCCAAATATTGCCTTCCGGGTGACTGGCGTTTGTCGGCGGTACGGAACCTTGACGAAGTAGCGCAGCCTGACAACCGAGGGCAGGGCGATGCTGCATCGCTCGCTGCGCATTCGAGTACCGCTTTCTGCCAGCACGTCTACCTTCTGGCCCAGAGCGAGGACGACGGCCCGACGACCCGGAATCACCCCGATTGGTTCGAAGGTGGCATTCAGGACCAGCGTGCTCGATGTGGTCTCGCCACGCAGTTCGTGTCGAGAGTGGGCCTGCTCAAGAGGAGAGACTGAGCTCTTTGAGTGGTTTGCGCTTGGTTGCTGTTTCGTCTCACCTTCACGAGTCCTGGGCATAGCGAACAACCGTAGTCGTCGCTGGCTTGGCTGGCCCGAAGATTTCGACGCATCCCAACATCCGCTGGCTCAAGCTGGCCTCGTCAGACCCGCCCGTACCTATGTCCTGAACCGCTACGGGAGTTGATCAGGATTCGTCTCTGAGCAGGGAGACGAGTGTGTCGGGCACGGCATCGATGATGACTGGGCTAAGCAAGGGATGGCCAACCAGTACCTGTTGGAGGTTCAGATCCTTTGGTAGGGCTGCCTTGTGAAGAAACTGCTCCAACGGGGCACTGTCCCAGGAGCCGACAAGCAGGCCTTGGAATCGGGCCCCAGCACGAACCCGTCGCTGTGAGAGACCAACAACCTTTCGACCTCCGAGGGTTACTTCGCCAGGCCCAAGGCCAGCGAAGCACAAGACTCGTCCGTGCTCTCGGTTGAGTAGTGGCCCTCGGTGGACCTGGCAGTCATGAATGCCGAGTTCTTGTAAGGCTTGGGCCCATAGCTCGCCAACCCAGTGAAAGGCCAGTGAAATGTCGTGCTCCCACTTGTCGTGATTGGTCGGAACCAAGATGTCGATCCAACACGATGTTGTTGGTGAAACGAGAACAAGTCCGCCTCCACTCCGGCGAGTGCTGATCTCATATCCGGCCGCCCTCGCTTCTTCGGCGAGCAAGATGGATTCGTCCTGGGTACTTCCAAGAACCAATGTTGGTCGTTTGACCCGGTGGATCCACACGGTCGGCTCGAATTGAGCCGTGTTGCCGGCTAGCTGGTTCGTATCGCCCGGGAAGGGTCGGTGGTGGAAATCCTGGGCTGACCCAATGCTCGTTCGCACCACCCAATTGCTCATTGCTGCACCGTAACTCGATCTGCAACTCGATCTGCAGGGCATGAACTTCGAACCACAGGACACGAACACTGACCTGCAGGACCTGGCCGCAACCTGGGTGGGGACTCGCGTGAGGGCGCGTCGGGGGGCGTGGTGGGGGATCGCTTTATGACATTTCTCAGAGCTTGCTCAGCGTGCGTCAACCAGCACTCCGTGCTGTTTGTCCTGGTCAGAAGGCTAGAAACAGAACGGGTCGAACAAGTGTTCTCACCATGGGTAGTTGAGTAACCACTCGTTGTTAGAAAAAGGGGTTGCGAAGTGGGTCAAAGTGTCATAATGTGTCACGCAGTGGGATGCAAGCCCGCAAAAGGAATACACACCTTCAATCCGTGTCGGTAGTTGATGCGGGGGCGTGGTGGGAAACCTGGATGCGGACGAACTGAACCGCCACTCATTGAGTGGCACTGCTACTTGAAAGTCGGAGTTACCTCGTTGTTTGTTGGACAGCACGAACACTCACTTGACCGCAAGGGTCGAGTTGTGCTGCCTGCACCCTTCCGGGCGTCGGTTGCTGATCGTGGGTACGTCACCCGTCTCGATCAGTGCATTGGTTTGTGGAGCCACGATGGCTTCGCTTCGGTGGCTGACCGTTGGAAGGCAGAACTTGAGGCAGGCAATATCAGCCTTCGGGTATTCAGGAAACTCATGAACAGTGTGAGCGATGTGAAGCTGGATGCAGCTGGTCGGGTCACGCTCCCTCGGGAACTGTTGGACGAACTGGGATTTGACTCTCAGGTCGTCGTGAGTGGCCTGTATGACCGGGTCGAGATCTGGCCGATCGAGAAGTACCAGGACGATCAAGACGATGAAGCAGGGGATGAACTCGCTGCGGCTATCACCCGACTTGGGTTGTAGAAGCGGACTCAAACCCCTTCTTCGAAACTCCGAACAGAGCAAGCCAGAAACAAAGCAACTCCGAACAAAGCAAGTCAAGAACGACAAGGTCCGAGCAAACGCAAAGGCTGACAATAGGAAAATCGAACAACAAGATTGAAAGGAGATGGCGAGACCACACGTTCGCACATCGGTTGCCTCCCGGGCAATGGAGAAGGGTGCTTCTGCCCCACAACTCCGCCCGCTACCCCTCTAGTGCTCCAGGAGCCAAATTCTGGACACGCCCGTTATCCGGGGGGCTACCGATGCTCGATACGAATAACAGGTTCTTGCTGGCTGCGAGCCATGGGCGACAACGTTCCTTCCGATCATCTTCCGTCTGTGCCGCCGTCTGATCAATCTCACGGCCAGCCTTCGATCCAATCATTCCAGCACACGCCAGTCATGTGTGAGGAGATTGTTGACCTTCTTGGTTCGGCCCCTGCCGGCATCTACCTCGATGCCACCTTGGGTGGTGCAGGCCATGCCGCGGCTGTACTCGGTGCTCATCCCGACCTCGATCTCCTCGGCATTGACCAGGACCCGTCCGCATTAGCGGCAGCGACGGACAAGCTGAGTGGCTTTGGCAGCCGAACTCGCCTCGTTCGCTCTCGCTTTGATCAGCTGGACAGTGTCTTGTCCGAGCTTGAAGTGACGGAAATCTCGGCCTTTCTGTTCGACCTTGGTGTCAGCAGCCCGCAGCTTGATCGATCCGAACGCGGGTTTAGCTTTCGTCATGATGGTCCTTTGGATATGCGAATGGATCCTGACTCACCGCTGACGGCTGAGACCATCGTTAACACCTTCGAGCACGGTGAGATTGCCGCCATCTTGAAACAGAACGGTGACGAACGTTTCGCCGGGCGCATTGCCTCGGCGATCTTGAAGGCCCGGCCACTGTCGACAACGGCTGAACTGGCCGAAGTCATTGTTCAAGCCATTCCTGCTGCTGCCCGCCGCAAGGGCGGTCATCCAGCAAAACGAAGCTTCCAAGCTCTGCGTATCCACGTCAATAGTGAGTTGCAGATTCTTCGCCCGGCCATTGAAGCTGCCATCGACGCGTTGTGCGTAGGCGGTCGCGGCCTGGTCCTGACCTACCACTCCGGTGAAGACAAGATCGTCAAAGACATATTTCGTGGACGCAGTACGGTGAATACTCCACCTGGGCTACCGGTACCCGCAACCGATCCCGAGTTCACCCTGCTGCGTCCACTAGGCCGCCGTCCAACTGAACACGAAGTGGCAGTGAATCGGCGTGCTGCCAGCGCCCGCCTTCGTGTCATCGACCGAAACTCGATCGGATTTGCTGCATGACAGCGACAGTTACGCGGCGCAAGGAAAACAAGACGGCGTCACCTGGTAAGGGACGCTCAAGCTCCAATGAGTCCGAGTCAAGGCGGCCCAAGCTCCGCATAGTTGACAAGGGTGCGCTCAAGCGTCGGGCCCGCCGTCGTGCTGTCCTCGGGGTATCCGCCGCCACGATCGCCGCCGGGGTCTTTGCGGTCGCTCTTGGCTATGCCGAGCTGGCAAAGGGGCAGCAGCAACTGGACTCGATCCGCCGCGACATTAGCCAGTCTGAGGCTGAGATTGCCCGGCTTGAGCATGATGTTGTCTTGGCCTCTTCTCCCGAAGCCATTGTGCAACAAGCAGTCAGTCTTGGCATGGTGCGAGCGGAGAACCCGGTCTATCTCACTGCCACCCAACAGACACAGGCTTCCCAGCAGACACAGACTGCCCAGCAGACACAGGCTTCACAGGATGCGTTGGCTGGCGTACTCGCTGATGCCGGCGACTCATGACCCCAACTCGGCAGACCCGCTCGGCATCGCGTGCTCGGGCGCGGCGAATTACTAGCAAGAGCCAAGGCGCCAAGCGTTCGGTGGACGTTCGGAAACGGCTTCTGGTCCTGCTCGGAGCGTTCCTCCTGGTTGGAATTGGTTTCGTTGGCGTCCTGATTGACCTGCAAGCAGTCCGACCCGATATGTATGTGGCGATCGGAGAGAACCAGCGGACTCGAACTGTCCATCTACCTGGATACCGAGGCACTATCACTGATCGGGACGGATTCGTCCTTGCCCTTTCCACCCCGGGTGTAGAGATCGTTGCCGATCCACTAATGATCGAGAACCCAGCCGCAACCGCTGCGCTGCTCGCCCCGATTCTTGACCTGTCCGTTGATGAGCTGACCGAGACCTTGCGTCCGGCCAACGACGGTGACCGCTACGCCATGGTTGCTGCTGATCTCAATGATGAACGGACAGCTCGCATTGCCTTGCTGAAGGAAGACGAGGACAACAACAAGGCCCTAGTGGGGATCTTTGTTCGGGCCCAAGAGAACCGGGTATATCCAGCCGACTCATTAGCCCTTCCCGTGGTCGGTCGAGTGGATCCTCAGGAGATCGGCTATTCCGGTTTGGAGTGGCAGTTCGACGAAATCATGCAAGGATCCGGCGGATACGAACGGAGCGAGGCAGGAGCTTTCGGATCAATCACCGGTGGTGAATATGTGTTCGAGCCAGCGATTCCCGGCAACGACATTGTGCTCACCCTTGACCATCGCATCCAGTACGTCACCGAACAAGCCCTCATTGCTCACTGTGACGAGACCCAAGCCGAAGGAGCGAACGCGGTCGTGTCTGATCCTCGTACCGGTGAACTGCTGGCTATGGCCACGGTCATCCGTGGCGAGCATGGCTGTTTCGTCCCGCGCCAAAACGCTCCACTGGTCGCAACATTCGAACCGGGATCGGTCATCAAAATGGTGACGGCAGCGGCCGCCGTTGAGGACCACGGGATAACAGCGGACACCATTATTGAGGTACCCGCAGAGATCACGGTCGGCGACAAGCAGTTCTTCAACCATTCTCCGGCAGCCCCGTACCCGGTTCGCCAAGTCATTGCCGACTCGATGAATACTGGCACCATTGGCTTAGCTCAGATGGTCGGCCCCGAGCGCTTGCGTCACTATCTAGGTGGCTTCGGATTTGGCAAGACGACGGGCCTCGATTTTCGGTACGAGGCTCGCGGCAATGTTCCCGAAGAATGGTTCGGGTCAGACCTTGGCTCCATCGCCATTGGTCAGGGCGTCTCGGTGAACACGGTCCAGCTCGCAGCCGCATACAACGTCATTGCCAATGACGGGCTCTATATTTCGCCCTCTCTCATCCGGACCATGGTTGGTCCCGATGGTGAGCAGATCTTGGGCCAAGCTCAACCCTCACATCGAGTTGTCTCTTCAGAGACTGCCGAAGAAGTGACTACCATGTTGACTGACGTGGTAGCGGGCGGCACGGGAGTCTCGGCTGCAGTGCCGGGCTACACGGTTGCTGGAAAAACGGGGACGGCATGGCAGGCCTTTGAGCAGGCCAACGGCTCCTATGGCTATGGAGAGAGTGGCAACCGCAAATATGTGGTGACGTTCGCCGGCTTCTTGCCCGCAGAATCTCCAGAACTCTCCATCGTGGTCGTCGTCAACGAACCCAAGACGGCAACGACCGCCAGCAAGATCGCGGCACCCGTCTTTGCCGACATTGCTCAATACGCCATTCGGATTCTGGCTATTCCCCCGAGTGATCGTTCACTGGTCGACCCTTCTGGGCAAGATTTGGTCCGAGGAACACCGGCGCCACAGCCGGGCGAGCAAGTCGTTGCTCTGGGCCAACCAGCAGACCAAGTGGCTCAGTCAGATGAACCAGTCCCGGAGACTGACTGATGGCAACAACATGATGGCAACAAGATGATGGCTGTGACGATTGAACAAGTCGCCTCGTTGACAGGTGGAACCATTCGGCCAGGGAAGCAAGAAACAAGCGAGGCGAACCCTGTCAATGTTGAACTAACCTCATTCACTCACGATTCACGACAGGTCGCCAGTGGCGGCCTGTTCGCTTGTGTTACGGGCGAGTCCTTCGACGGTCACGCCTTTGCTCGTCAGGCCATCGAAGCCGGCGCCGCTGCTTTACTAGTCGACCACCAACTCGCCGGACCGGTTGAGCAAGGCGTTCCGCAGATCCTGGTACCTGACGTTCGTACAACCCTGGGCCCGCTCGCTGATCTGATTTATGGGCGGCCATCAGATTCGCTGATCTCCATCGGGGTTACCGGAACGAGCGGAAAGACAACCATTGTTCACCTGCTGGAATCTGTGTTGAGTTCGCTTGGAGTCCTCACCGAGTCAATCGGTACCCTCACCGGAGCGCGGACAACACCCGAAGCTCCCGAGCTGCAAGCCACCATTGCTGACATGGTGAAACGCGGCGTCCAAGCCTTGGCCATGGAGGTCTCTTCTCATGCGCTGACCATGGGCCGAGTGGCGGGGACACGCTTCGATATCTCGATCTTTACCAACCTTGGTCATGATCATCTGGACTTTCACCTGACGATGGAGGCCTACCTTGAAGCCAAGGCCACGCTGTTTGATACGGCACTGACCAAGGTCTCTGTCCTCAACCGAGATGACGAGGCCGGACAACAGATCGCACGCACTACCAATACTCGCGTCTTGACCTATGGGCTCGCAGATGCCGAAGACCTCAAGATCGACGGGCCAACCAGCACCTTTGTGTGGCGCGGCCATCCGGTCCGCTTGAATCTGGCTGGGGAATACAACGTCATGAACGCCCTAGCCGTTGCCACCGCGGTTGAAGCGCTTGGGCACGACCAGCAGCAGATCGCCCAAGCCCTCTCTGCGGTCAACGCTCCGGCAGGTCGATTTGAGGTCATCGCCAGTGAGCGTTCTTTCCACCTTGCCGTTGACTACGCCCACAAGCCAGAGGCCCTGGGAGCAGCGCTCCGGGCAGCACGACAAATTGCAGGCACGAACCGTGTGATCGTTGTGTTTGGATGCGGGGGTGATCGCGATCGTGGAAAGCGACCGCTGATGGGCAAGATCGCAGGAGAGAACGCCGACGTCGTTGTTGTCACCTCGGACAACCCGAGAAGTGAGTCTCCCGACCAGATCATCAAGGAGATTGTTGGCGGCCTGCAGACTTCGACAGGGGTCACTCTCGTGGTTGAGTCGGATCGTCTTCAAGCAATTTCTGCGGCAATCGACTTGGCCAACGATGGTGACTTCGTCTTGATCGCAGGCAAGGGGCATGAGACATATCAAGAGATCAACGGTGAACGACGAGATTTTGATGACCGATTGATCGCACTCGAGCTTCTGGAGGCGTCACAATGATGGACTTGCCTCATCTCCCGCTAGAGAACTGGAAACGCCGCCTAACACGGTCTAGCGCTGGACGGTGTAGTCAGCGATGATCAGACTCCTGCTCGCCGCCGCCCTCTCCTTCAGTATTACTGCCCTGGGGACTCGAATTTTGATCGACGTTTTGACTCGTCAAAAGATCGGACAGCCCATCCGAGAAGACGGACCCCAAGGCCACCTCATCAAGGCGGGAACCCCAACAATGGGGGGCTTGGCCATTGTTGGTGGCGCAGCGTCGGGCTACGTGCTTTCTGACGTCATTGCTGGCGGAACGTTCACCCGTGCCGGCCTGATCGTGATGGCAACCATTTGCGCTGCGGCCGCGGTTGGGTTCATGGACGACTGGCTCAAGGTCAGCCGAGAACGAAACCTTGGCCTCAACAAGAAGGCCAAGATTGCTGGCCTCTTGCTCGTTGCTGGTGGTTTTGCCATTGCCTTGCCTGCCCTCACCACGGTCCATTACCAAATCAGCTTCACTCGAGTTGGGAGCCCGGGCATCAGTATCGGCCTTGTTGGTTGGATGCTGTGGGCGATCCTCATCATTATTGGCACCACCAACGGAACGAACCTTGCCGATGGCCTCGATGGCCTCGCCGCTGGGTCAGGGATATTCTCCTTCTTGGCCTATGCCGTGATCGGCTTCTGGATCTTCCGCCAGGCTGAGGATCCAATTCGCGACATCTATGACGTTCCCCACGCCCTGGACCTGGCCGTGGTTGCGCTGGCAATGGTCGGCGCCCTAACCGGATTCCTCTGGTTCAATGCCGCCCCTGCCGAGATTTTCATGGGCGATACTGGCTCGTTGGCCATCGGCGCCGGATTGGCCGGATTGGCGCTCGCCACCAATACCCACCTCCTGCTACCAATCATTGGTGGCCTCTACGTTGCCGAAACAGTCTCGGTGATGTTGCAGGTCGGTTACTACAAGTTGACCAAGGGCAAGCGGCTCTTTCGCATGGCCCCCATTCACCACCACTTCGAGATTCTCGGGTGGAAAGAGACAAAGGTCATCATTCGCTTCTGGCTGATTTGTGGTGCCCTCACCGCCCTTGGCCTCGGCTTGTTCTATGCCGACTGGGTTCGCACCGTGGATCTTATCGGATGAGGGCCATTGATGACTGACACGGTTGGGTTCACCCTGAATGGTCCGCTGGTTGTCGGATTTGGTATCACCGGCCAAGCCGTGGTGCGCGCCCTGCTGGCCCGCAACCATCGTGTCACGGTTATTGATGACCGGCCCTCTCCATCTTCGGTCGAGGTAGCAGCCGATCTTGGCGTTGACCTTGTGATTGCCCCGGATCAAGATGAACTTGTCGAGATTGTCAACCAGGCATCGATCCTGCTGCCGAGTCCGGGAGTGCCCGATCACCATCCAGTCTTTGCCGCGGCCAGGCTTGCGAGTCTCCGAACAGCCAGTGAGTTTGACCTGGCGCAACTCTGGGACAATCGGCCCCTTGTAGCTATTACCGGGACCAACGGAAAAACCACGGTGACCATGATGGTGACCGATGCTCTGGAACGCAGCGGAGTTCGGGCAGCCGCTGTCGGCAATACTGACCTTCCCCTGGTGCAGGCCATTGATGACCCATCGATCGAGGTGTTTGTCGTTGAGGCTTCATCCTTCCGTCTTGGCCACAGCTTGAACTTTCAACCGACCGTTGCCACCTGGCTAAACTTTTCTCCCGATCACCTGGATGCTCATGCCACCTTGGAGAGCTATCGCCAGGCCAAGGCCAGTATCTGGTCCAATCTTGGGCAGATGTGTACGGCCGTAGTCAATATTGCTGACCCGATTGTGAGTGATGCTGCTCCCTCCAGCGACCGAGGAACTGATTGCACCGCGGTTGATTCTGTGACCGGGGTTGATCACCCGCAAATCCAATCCTTTGGCACCGCCGAGGCGGACTGGCACATTGCCAATGGTGTGGTGATGGGTCCAACCGGGCCAATCGTTGAGGTAGCGAAATTGCCTCGTCAGCAACCCCACGACCTGGACAATGCAACGGCGGCGGCGGCAACTGCCTTTGCCGCCGGAGCAACGATGCAGGGCATCTGCGACATGTTGGAATCCTTCTCGGGCTTGCCCCACCGGCTGGCGCTGGTCGGTGAAGCAGGGGGAGTTCGCTGGTTCAACGACTCAAAGGCAACGGTGCCTCAAGCGACTGTCGTTGCTGTCAGTGGGTTCGATTCGGTAATCCTGCTGGCCGGAGGCAGAAACAAGGGTTTGGATCTCTCCTCCCTCCGATCATGTGTGCCGCCGGTGAAGCTGGTCATAGCCATGGGCGATTCCGCCCCGGAGCTGGTTGGAGTCTTTGACGATCTCGTCAAGGTCGAGATTGCTTCGGACATGGCCGATGCGGTTGATCGGGCCGCTGATGCCGCGAGGCCCGGCGATGTTGTGATCCTCTCTCCGGCATGCACATCTTTTGATTGGTACAAGAATTACGAACAACGAGGCAATGACTTCGTTCGACGGGCGACAGAACGGCTAGTGGCATGACCGCGACACGAACACGACCAACCAAGACAGCCAAGGCGAGAACCACGACACGGTCGAGAACCGCGACAAGGGCGAAGACCACGACTGGTTCGAGACGGCCGGTCTCGTCACAGCGTCAGACCAAGGAGCGATCCAGTACCCGGGTGCAACGGACGAGTCGCCGGGCCGGTTCCCTCAAGGTCACCCCCTCGGGACAGCGCCTAGCGCTCATGCTGACCCTGCTGGTGCTCGGCTTGACCCTGTTTGGTCTCGTCATGGTGCTTTCGGCTTCGTCGGTGACAAGCCTGCATGACACCGACGCTTCACCGTTTTCTCAATTCCGCCGCCAGCTGATGTGGGCCGGTCTTGGTGCCGCATCATTTGTCGCAGCCAGGCGGATGGACTATCGATGGCTTCAGAAGATTGCAACACCGCTACTGGTGGTTGCCATTGGGCTGATGGTGGCGGTTCTCATTCCCGGGGTCGGTCGAAACATCAATGGGTCCAGTCGCTGGCTCGGTATCGGTCCCGTGGTTTTCCAGCCTTCCGAGCTCACAAAACTTGCTGTTGTCATCTTCATCGCCGATCTTCTGACCCGTCGTCACAAGAGGATGGACCGTCCAGATCTGACCGTTCGCCCAGTCATGGCCGTGTTGGCCTTGGTCTCAGTCCTTCTCTTGATGCAACCGAAACTTGGCACCCCGGTCATCCTTGGGGCCGTTGGGCTGATGATGCTCTTCGTTGCTGGTGGTCGCCTCGATCACCTGGCCGGATGGACGGTACTTGCCGGATCGGCCGCAACCTTCTTTGCCTTTAGCTCGCCCTACCGGCGACTCCGCATCACCGCATTCCTGGATCCGTGGGGTGACCCGACGGGAATCGGCTTGCAATCGATCCAGAGCCAGGTCGGGATTGCCTCTGGCGGGTTGGTCGGTGTTGGTCTTGGAGCGGGACGAGCCAAGTGGGGCTTTCTTCCTTATGCCCACACAGACTTCATCTTCGCCATCGTTGCCGAAGAAGTCGGACTGATCGGCAGCGCAGCGCTCATCATCTCGTTTCTCTTGCTTGGCTACCTTGGCATGAGGACTGCGATGAAGGCGCCAGATCGTTTCGGCATGCTGCTCGCCGCTGGCCTGACCAGCTGGCTGATCGTGCAGGCATTTCTCAATATTGGAATGGCCATCGGACTACTCCCGATTACTGGTGAGCCGCTTCCCTTTGTTTCGGCTGGCGGATCCAGTCTCTGTGCTGTGCTTGGCGCTGCCGGTCTACTCACCAGTGTTGCCCGTCGGACACGAGCGTGAGCAAGGTGCTCATCACCGGCGGTGGGACTGCTGGGCACACGAATCCGGGGATCGCTGTAGCCCAAGCTCTGGTAGAGCTTGGAGTTGACCGAACCGACATCTCTTTCATGGGTGGTGAACGCGGTAACGAAGGAACACTGGTCCCCGAGGCTGGTTTTCAGATTGACCTCTTGCCTGGACGCGGCATCCTTCGCTCGGCCTCACCCAAGGCAATCCGGCAGAATGTCGGTTCGGTCATTGGGTTGGTTACCGCTGTTGTCAGAGGGGTGCGACTCGTTCGAGCTCAGCAACCCGATGTTGTGCTTTGCCTTGGCGGCTATGCCGCCTTCGCCGGGTCCTTGGCGGCGACATTACTTCGTATACCTTTGGTGATCTCGGAGCAGAACGCCCGAGCAAGTGCGGTGAACCGACTCTTCGGACGTGTGGCAAAGGTCTGTGCCTTGCCTTATCCCGATACTGACCTGCCTCGGGGGGAGCTGACTGGCAATCCCATCCGACAATCTGTCGTCGACGCGGTGCGAAACACCGAAAAGTCTGTCGCTCGTACCGAGCTAGGACTGCCCCAGGACCGAACCATTGTCGCGGTATGGGCTGGTTCGTTGGGTGCTCGTTCCATCAATCGTGCCGTTTCACGGTTAGCCATTTCCTGGGCCGACCGTTCCGACATCTGTCTCTATCACGTCGTTGGCCGACGAGACTGGGATCAGTACGGTCCGGAAACGTCGGATCTTGCATCCCAATCGGCTGTGTCGCCAGCTGCGTCACAATTACCGGGGTCGGGCGAGAACGGCTTGTGCTACCAGATGGTTGAGTACGAGGATCGTATGCCCCTGCTGCTTGCCGCCGCGGATATTGCGGTTTGTCGTGGTGGAGCATCAACCGCGGCTGAGCTTGCCGTCGCTGGCTTGCCATCAGTCCTGATCCCTCTGCCTAACGCGCCACGAGATCATCAGCGGGCCAACGGGCGCGAACTGGTCGAAGCAGGTGGAGCAATCCAACTCGATGATTGCCAGCTGGCCAGTCACCTGGACGACGTCAACCAGCAAGACGGCACCCAGCACGACGTAAACCAGCAAGACGGCAACCAGCAAGACGGTGACGAATTGCAGAAACAGCTGGAGCTGATTCTTGCCCAACCCGAAACTCTTCAGACAATGAGGGCGGCCGCACGACGGGTTGGGCGGCCAGGGGCGGCACGCGCGGTGGCCGAGATCCTTTTGCGGGAGGCAGCAAGATGAAGCAGGGCCTTATTGATCTTCGAGAGCCTCGCCGGATCCATATTGTTGGGTTGGGCGGTGCAGGCATGAGTGCCATTGCTGAGGTTCTGGTGGGGACCGGACACCAGGTTTCTGGATCAGACTTGCAGACCTCAGCTCCTTTGGAACGATTGAGCAAGACTGGTGTAAAGACTTTTGTCGGCCACCTGGCCGAGCAGATCGGTGATGCCGAGCTTGTGGCAATTTCAACTGCCATTCCGGCGAACAATGTTGAAGTTCTCGCTGCGGAGAAGGCTGGCATCCCTGTCCTGCGGCGAGCACAACTATTGGCGGCGATCACGGGGTCATGGAAGACGATCTCCGTGGCGGGAACCCATGGCAAGACCACGACCTCGGCCATGTTGACGGTTGGCCTGCGGGGCGCCAATCTTGACCCGGCATTCATCGTTGGTGGGGACTTGCGAGATCTCGGCACCGGAGCCGCCGTTGGAACCGGTGACCTCCTGGTAGTGGAAGCTGACGAAAGTGATGGCACCTTTGTCGAGCTGCAGTCCAGCGGCATCATCATCACCAACGTCGAGCCCGATCACCTGGAACACTATGGCGGGTTCGACGGACTGCGAGCCGCCTTTGTCCGTTTCGTGGATGAGGCAACGGGGCCCAAGGTGGTGTGCCTTGATGATCCCGGATCTGCTGAGTTGATTCGTGGCCGCGATGACATCGTGACCTATGGGACGGCGGAGGCTGCGAGTTGGCGAATCATCAATCCATTGCCAACCCCTGACGGCATCCGATTTGATGTCGCTGGACCAGACGTAACACTCAGCATGCAGCTGCGCCAACCAGGCATGCACAATGCTCGAAACGCAACGGCTGCCCTCGCCATGGCCTGTTCCCTTGGGGCTGACCCAACCCTGGTAGCGACTGCACTTTCTGGATTTGGCGGTGTGGGGCGCCGATTCGAAGTCCGCGGTGAGAGCAATGGGATCCAGATAGTTGATGACTACGCCCATCTTCCAACCGAAGTCGAAGCTGCGTTAGCCGCTGGCAAAAGCCTGAATCCGAACCGGCTAGTTGCGGTGTTCCAACCTCATCGCTACAGCCGAACCGAGCATCTCTGGCCGACCTTCACCGATTCATTTGTTGATGCCGATGTGCTTATTGTGACTGGTATCTACAGTGCGGGTGAGGCACCGAGGCCGGGAGTGACCGGCAAGCTGATTGCCGATGATGTTGGGGGAGCACACCCCAATGCTGACATCCGGTACATCGAGTCGCTGGGTGATGTGGTTGAGATGCTGACCGCTGAGCTGAAATCTGGCGACCTGTGTATGACTCTGGGTGCCGGTGACCTGACAACGATTCCAGCCGTCGTCTTGGCCAGGTTGGATCAACGGTGAGTGGGTTTGATACCGGATTCGATACGGCCGATGGCCGCCTCTGGAGCGCGGCAACCGAAGCAGCTGGGCTTCAGCTGGGTGCCCTCGCCATGCGAGACGCAAGCCTGGCTGCCTGGTGCACCTACCGTGTTGGTGGTCCCGCTGCCTTGCTGGTCACCGTCGACTCCGAACACGATCTGCAGCGGGTCACCGCTGCTGTCAGCTCATCAGGTGTTGCCGTTCTTGTTGTTGGCAAGGGTTCCAACTTGCTGGTCGCTGATCAGGGATTTGATGGCCTCGTTATCCACCTCGGGGACGGGTTCTCGGAGATGTCTGTGGATGGGGTCATGCTGGATGCGGGGGGAGCAGCGATGCTCCCAATTGTCGCTCGCTTCTCTGCTCGCAGCGGGTTGGCCGGATTCGAATGGGCGGTTGGCGTTCCGGGCTCAGTTGGCGGAGCAGTACGGATGAATGCTGGCGGGCATGGCTCCGACATCGCCAGCAGCCTGGTCGAAGCGACCATTGTTGATCTTCGAGGCGACAAGTGCGGCGACAGGACTGAGGGGAAAGGCAGCGGCGAAATCTCCAAACGAACGGTCGAAGAATTGGGCTTCGGCTACCGACAGTCAGCGATCAGCGACAGTGAACTAGTGATTTCTGCCCGGTTCGAGCTTCGGTCAGGTGATGTCGCAACCTCCGAGGCCAAGCTGTCAGAGATTGTTCAGTGGCGTCGCTCCAACCAGCCCGGGGGTCAGAATGCCGGAAGTGTGTTTGCCAACCCGGACGGAGACTCTGCTGGTCGTCTCATCGACCAAGCCGGCCTGAAGGGTCTGAGAATTGGTTCGGCGGTGGTCTCGGACAAGCACGCAAACTTCATCCAGGCTGACCCGAATGGATCGGCTGACGATGTTTTTGCCTTGATCCGCGCCATCCAAGGCAAAATCTTCGAGACTCAAGGGCTCGTGTTGCGAGCCGAGAACCGCCTCATCGGGTTCGACGAACACCCAGACCTGCAATCTGAGGATCTGAATCCAGACCCTGAGCCAGAATCCCAACCCGAATCCGAATCCGAATCCGAATCGTGAACCGATGACAACGACGACAAAAACTCCAACGACAAAGAAGCGAACAGTTCAGAAGACGAAGTCGACCAGGGCAGCCAACTCGGTCGATCCTCGAATGAAACAACGGCGAACCGAGGTCGCTGAGGAGGCGGGACGGCGGCAACGTCGCACAATCCTGGCCCTGGCGTTGGTAACCGTTGGCGCTATCGGGTCCATGTTCTTGGTTCAGAGCAGCTGGATGGATGTCGATCAGATTGTTATCACCGGAGCAATACAGAGTGATGTCTTTGAGATTCGTGACGCCACGGGAATCGAAGCCGGCGATCCGCTTCTTGAACTTGACCTTGGGCAGGCTGGTGAGTCGGTAAGCAATCTTGCTTGGGTCGAAACGGCATGGGTTGAACGGAAACTGGACGGCACCGTGACCATTCATGTTGAAGAACGAGTGCCAGTTGCCGCAATTCCAACTCCCGTCGGCCTGGTTCTCGTCGACCGGAGCGGGCGTCAGTTGGAGACCGTTGACACAAATCCAGCAGGATTCGTACCGATCCACGGAATCCAGGCGAGCGGAGTCATTGGAACCCCTGCTCCACCGGCGGCACAAGGGGCCATGCACCTGATCGCTGCCCTCGGCCCCGAACTGTCCGGACGGATTGACAGCGTCTATTTCGAAGGCAATGACCTCAATCTGGCCCTACGCGACGGTGGTCATGTTTTGATGGGGACTGACAGTGGACTCACCGACAAATTGGTGAGTTTGGAAACAATGTTGAACAAGGTAGATCTGCGATGTCTCTGGCAGATTGACCTGCGCGTGCCAACGGCTCCGGCATTACTCCGCATTAGCGGAGAAGGAGAAATTGGTGCAGCATTGACGAACCTCGCTGACTGCTCCTAGGGTGGATAAGTTAGCGCACAGAAGTTAAGCACCGAGTCTCGCAAGGGCGAGTAGGAACTGCGAGTAGGAACTGTATGACAACCCAGAACTATGTTGCCGTCATCAAGGTCGTCGGTGTCGGCGGTGGTGGCTGCAATGCCATCAACCGCATGATCGACGCTGGACTGCGTGGCGTCGAATTCATCGCTATCAATACTGATGCACAAGCTCTGTTGATGAACGATGCGGAAACAAAGATCCATATTGGTCGAGAGCTCACACGTGGCTTGGGAGCCGGTAGCGATCCCGCGATTGGCGAGCAAGCAGCTGAGGACCATCGCGACGAGATCGCCGCTGCTCTGGATGGGTCCGACATGGTGTTCATCACCGCCGGAGAAGGAGGCGGTACCGGAACTGGTGCCGCACCGATCATTGCCGAGTTGGCCAAGAGCCAGGGTGCACTAACCATTGGTGTTGTGACCAGGCCATTCGGCTTCGAGGGGCGCCGCCGCTCCGCCCAGGCGGACTCTGGCATCTTGAAACTTCGCGAAAAGGTCGACACCCAGATCGTCATTCCTAACGACCGGCTTCTCTCCATTGCCGACGAGAAGACCACCATGATTGATGCCTTTCGACTGGCGGATGAGATCTTGCTTTCCGGAGTCAGCGGCATAACCGACCTCATCACCACACCTGGCCTGATCAACACCGACTTCGCCGACGTTCGTATGATCATGCGCGATGCTGGCAGTGCCCTGATGGGTATTGGCAAGGCCAGCGGTGAGGGCCGGGCCTTGGCTGCTGCTCGTGCAGCAATTGCCAGCCCCCTGTTGGAGTCTTCAATCGAGGGAGCCCGCGGCATCTTGCTTTCTATCTCCGGGTCCAGCGCCCTCGGCCTGTTCGAAGTCAACGAGGCGGCAGAAATTATCCACGATGTTGCCCACCAAGATTGCAACATCATCTTTGGCACCGTCGTTGATGAAGGCATGGGAGAAGAAATTCGAGTGACTGTGATCGCCGCTGGCTTCGACCGTTGGGACGCCCAAGGAGACGAAGAGTCTTCGACCGGCCAACGGGCAATCACGGACCTTCTGGCCGATGACGACTTCGAGAGCGAAGCAGCCAGGGACACCATTGATATTTTCGCTTCTGATGATGATGATCCGGATGATGATTTCGATGTTCCGTCCTTCTTGAAGTAGATCCAGCCTTCTTGAGCTGAACTGAAGGGACTGGACGTGGCAGTCACTCGCACAATTGATACCGATATTGGCCACGTCCACCTCAGCTGCACCAATACATCCGATGGTGACTTCGGTCTCTCCGTCGCTGAGGACCAGCTTGGGGTTCGCCGATCGAAGTTGGTCCCGCAATCGTGGACCTGGCTCAGGCAAGTCCACGGGGCCACCATTGTGGAGGCGACGTTTGCTGGCGAGCATGCCGGTGCCCAAGCCGACGGAGCACTGACCACGGTTCCGAACGTTCCGGTTGCGGTATTGACCGCAGATTGTGCCCCGCTGGCCCTGGTCAGCAGCGCTGGTCTTGCCGTCTTGCATTGCGGCTGGCGCGGGGTGGTCGCAGGAATTGTTGAGCGAGCGAGTGAGCAGCTCAGCCGCCGGGGAGCCCGGCCGGTTGCGGCTGTTTTGGGGCCCTGCATTCACGCTGGCGCCTATGAGTTCTCCGCTGGTGACCTCAAACCAATTACCAACCAGTTCGGAATCGGAGTGCAGTCGGAGACCCGAACCGGAAAACCAGCATTGAACCTGCCTGCGCTGGTAGCCCAAGCATGCCGCCAGCAAGGCTGGGAGGAGCTCACCCCGATTTCCGGAGAGCCGACTTGTACTAGTGGCCCGTCCTATTTCAGTCACCGAACTCGTGCTGATACTGGCCGTCAAACCATGGTTGGGTGGATCCAGCAATGAAGAGGAGTCAGTAATGAACGCGTTGGCCGACAGCTTTGCCGAGCGCCTTGCCATTGTTCGGCAACGAATTGAAGCAGGTGGAGGTTCGCTGGATGATGTCACCATTGTTGCCGTCAGCAAGACCTTGCCCGCATCCAGTGCTCGCCTGGCATTGGAGCAAGGCATCCACAATCTCGGTGAAAACTATGCACAAGAGCTGGTTGCGAAATCAGCGGAAGTCGATGATGCCAGTGCGGCCTGGCACATGATCGGCAATGTGCAGCGAAATAAGGTGAAGAAGCTGGCTTCAATTGTGTCCTTGTGGCAAACCGTTGATCGACTGTCGATCGGAACAGAAATAGCGAAGCGGGCGCCCGCAGCCAAGGTCATGATCCAGGTCAACACCACGGGAGAAGCGACAAAGGCGGGTTGTGACCCCACCGAGGTAGCAGAGCTGGCTGAGGGTCTGCGTTCCCTTGGGTTGGATCTGCGTGGTTTGATGACTATTGGCCCGACCAGCCGTTCTGATGACCCTCGGCCAGCATTTTCCTCCCTCAGAGCATTAGCAACTGAGCTTGGGCTAAACGAGCTTTCCATGGGCATGAGTGGAGACATCGAAGCAGCAGTTTCTGAGGGCAGCACAATGATTCGAGTGGGCACGGCGCTATTTGGGCCGCGCGATCGGGCAAACTAGTCACCACGCGTGAGATCATGTACTCGTCTCGCCTTCTGCTAGCCGGGAGACGGGTCGAAGATCAAGATTGAATGTGTTGACAAAGAGCAAGAGATACCGGGCGAATAGTTGGACCGGATACGCGAGAAGGAAGCCGGATGTCAGTATTTCGAAATGTGATGGTCTACCTCGGACTTGGGGCGGACGAAGAGTATGACGACAACTACCTCGCAGAAGACTCGCGTTCGAGTTCCGCTGGTGGCCGAGACGCTGAACCAGCCCGGGGACCTATCGCGGTCCCAGCTGGGAGCGAAGGAGTAACGGCTGGTAGGCCGGCAGCACCCCGAGGTTCATTTGGCGCTGGTGCGACGCCTCGCACGCCCTCGGCGGTCGGCGAGGTTCGACCCCTGCGTGCGGTACCCAGTGACATGGCCAACCGTTCAGACTTTGATGCGCACGGCGGCGATGAGGCCCCAGCCCGAATGACTGTCCGGGTTGACGATTCCGCCGTCAGACCCCTATCGATCCAGCGGACCAAGCCGCGAACCCTCACTCCACAGTCATTCGGCGACGCCAAAGTGCTGGCGGATGAATTGCGAAAGTCCGTGCCCGTTGTCATGAATCTGAGGAGCCTGGATCGTGACCTGGCTCGGCGACTCATCGACTTTGCCAGCGGTTCGTGCTATTCGCTCGGTGGCAAGATGGAGAAGATCGCTCCGCAGGTCTTCCTCTTGATTCCTAAGTCGGTCGAGGTCAGTGATGATGACCGTCGTCGGATTGACGAGCGCGGTTTCGATCGCGAATAGCTCCGTGGTGTAAGACTGGTCGATGAAGATGGCTCCAGCTGGAGCCATGGGCTAGCAAACAAGAGTTTTGCCCATTGATCCCCGGTGATGGCGTTTCGACTGGTTACCCTATGGTCACTATGAGTGCCCAGTCTGACAGATTCCGAGTACTACATCGCTTGACCGAGATTCGTTTTGAGGACGAACTGCGGGGCTATAGCAAGAACCAGGTCGACCGGGTTCTTGAGACCCTGAGTCCGTTGGCTCAAGATGTCGAACAGCTTCAAGACAAGCTGGCAGCGGCCGAACGCAGGGCTGCGGCGGCTGAGGCTCGTCTTCTAGAGCAGCGGGATTCCGACGGTTCGTCCCCAGCGATTGCCATTGCTAGCCAACCAGTTCCAGTCCCATCCCAGGACTTTGACGAGACCCTTCGCAACACCTTGGTTTCGGCTCAGCGAACTGCTGACACCATTGTTCGCGAGGCAACCCAAGAGGCAGACCTAACCCGTTCGTCGGCCAACAGCGAAGCTGAAGAACTCACCCGCAGTAGTCGAGCCGAGTCCGAGCGACTGCTGGCCGAAGGCGAGAATGCCCGCTCCAGCATGTTTGCCGAGGTCGAGGGAGAACGTCACGCACTGCTGGCAGCGGCCCGAGATCGGGCGAATGCGCAGATCACGGAAATCGAAGCCGAGCTAGAGGACGTACACGCTGCTCGTCGTGAAGAGATCCTGGACCAGATCCGAGAGCTTGAAGCGGTTCGCGACCTTCTGGCCACCGATATTGAGAATTTCGAAGGCCATCTAGCTGAGCGACGCGAGATCGTGCGTAGCGCGATGTCCGAGATCAACACGGTTCTTGATGACCCGGAGCGTCTTCGTCCCGCTATCCCGCCACAGTCGACAGATGTCGGAGCTCTTGGTGAGCAGTCCTATGAACCTGCCCGGGTAGAACTTGATTCCTTGCTCGCAGTCAACGACGAGCTAGATCGCGCCAAGACTGACGGTCCTCACAGCGAGAAGGACGACGTCGGCAACGAAGGCGAGGCATCCCAAGAGGAGATCACGCCTGATGGCGTCGAGCCCGGTGGAGACGATCGACAAGATCGGACCGAAGCAATTCCGGTTGCCGCTCTGGGTGACGTTGCGCCGGAGACGCCGTCGGACAATGCCGATGGCCATGGTGAGGATGAGGCTGGCATAGACCTCACCGACAAGGTCGTTATTGAGACAGAAGAGCCAGCTCAGGCTCTCTTTGGAGATCCTACCGATCTGGCTGAGGATCCTGATGGAGAGACAGCAACAGCGGGAATGACCGTGAGCCCAGCGAGCCGGATGGGGGTTCGTCGTAGCCTGTTGATGGACACGAGCCAGGTTGGTGCAGTTCAGGAGAAGACACTTGGCTCAGCGGATACTGATGAGGACAGTGTCGAAGATGTCGAGCGTCCAGCGTGGGCCGAAGCAGTGCCCGAAGCTTCGGGAGATGCGTCATCGGATCCGTTTCTGGATGAGTTGCGTAAGGCGACGACGGTCGAAGGTGAAGATGACGACGCGCTTTCTCGCTTCATGAGCCAGGACACCGAAGAGCCAACCCGTAGTAGCTGGTTCGGACGCCGCCGCTAGACCGAAATCCGCGTAATCCAGACTTCGAGTGGTTTGCCGTCCACGGCATAGTTGGAGACCATCCCGAAATTGGGGTTGTGTTCAACCTCGACCGCTAGCACTTCCCGACAAATCCATTCCAGGTACTCCTGGGTTCCCTGTGGCAGTTCGCCGTACTCGAGGCGAATACGATCGGTCGGGTGGAAATCTTGGTCCTTGCGCATCTGCTGAATAGCACGAACCGTGTCCCTGGCCCGGCCTTCGGCTTCGAGTTCATCGGTTAGTTCAACATCCAAAGCAATGACAACCTGGTTTCCGGGTAGGGGCGCCGCAGCGACTCCTTCGAGCGGATCCAGAGCCAGACTGAACTCGGCTGCTTCCAGGCGATGTCCGGCAACCGAGACAGTGCCATCTTCGTTCGCCGACCAATCGCCCGCCTTGGCTGCCTGGATCACCTTCTGAACATCCTTGCCAATCTTGGGTCCGAGAACACGACCGTTGGGTTGCAGGCGGAACGAGCCATAGGCCTGAACCTCATCGGTAAAGAAAATCTGCTTCACGTTGATCTCACTGGCCAGAAGCTCAGCGAACGGCTTGATAGAACTTGCGCTCGGACCGGCAAGTGTTGCACTGGCTAGCGGAAGACGAACCCGCAGATTGCGATCCTCGCGTAGGGACAGGGCAGCCGATGCTGCCTGACGGAGCTGATCCATGGCGGCGACCAGATCGTCATCAGCAGGAATATCGGAGGCTGATGGCCAGGATTCAAGATGGACCGAACCTGTGTCGCCGTTTAGTCCCAGCCAGATCTCCTCGGTTGTTAGCGGTAGCAGGGGAGCAGCAACTCGGACAAAGAGCCGTAGGACTGTGTACAGGGTGTCCAGTGCATCGGTGTCAAGATCAACAGCAGGGTCGGTGTTCCAGAACCGTTCCCGACTCCGTCGGATGTACCAGTTGGTCAGCGCGTCAAGGAAGGTCTGAACATGGTCACAGGCGTTGGCCAGTTGATAGTCATCCATTGACGTCGTCATGTCGCGTACCAGTTGGTGGGTTTTGGCCAGGATGTAGCGATCAAGAAGGTTGGTCGAGTCGGTTCGTTCGGTAGCGGTGTAGCCCTCGGCATTGGCGTAGAGGGTGAAGAACGAATAGGCATTCCACAGCGGATTGAGGGTGTGGCGCACGACATCGCGAATGCCCGAGTCGTCCTTCTCGATCCGGGTGTCCAGCCCCCGCAAGATTGGTGAGCTGATCAAGTACCAGCGCATGGCGTCGGAGCCGACCTCATCAAAGACGGCAAGAGGGTCGGGGTAGTTTCGCAGTTTCTTGGACAGCTTGACCCCATCGGAGTCCAGCAGTGTTCCGTGGCAGATCACGTTTGAGAAGGCGGGCTTATCAAACAGGGCCGTACCAAGCACATGCATGGTGTAGAACCAGCCACGGGTCTGGGCGGTGTACTCAACGATGAAGTCCGCCGGATTGTGGGCCTCAAAGTGGTCCTGGTTCTCGAAGGGGTAGTGGAGCTGG
>JAJRQY010000120.1 GCA_024280015.1 Actinomycetes bacterium | reverse complement strand
TTTTGTCGTCGATCACGGGCTTGTCTGGCATGGCCCTGTTCTCGCTCTCTGTGGTGGTCATTGTCATTGTGGTTCCTTCCTTTTGTGGCTACCGATTTGGTAGCCGGTTTGGAACCTCACACAGATTCTTATACACCCTCCTCACTACCTGACTTTGAAGACGGCCCACGGTTCCGTGCGACTTCGATGGCCTCGCCCAACAGCCCCACATAGTCGCGTGGGACACCGCCCGCCGCTAGTACGAGCCGATCCCTGGCACCCTCAGAAAGCAACCGATCGGGATCAACGCCCACTTCACTCGACAGGGCGGACAGAATCTGTTCAAGAAAGACCTTCGATGCTTGAAAATCAAGCAATCCGCGATCAAGACTCAGCTCTCGAATATCATGAGGAGCCTGTAGGCCAATAGACATACTCCCGGAATAAAGACGGGTCCAATAGTTGATCGATCCAATCTTGATCCACACTGCCGTGTCCTTAAAGACTCGGTGAAAATACCCGGCAATACGTGGTTGGTCCTCATCAGTTAGTCTATAGAAATCATCAAGAATTACGAAAGCGTTCGGGACCACCGAAGTTGCCCGCACCATCAGTTCGCGGTAATCCGGAATGGCTCGCTCGAGATGGCCCGCCTTCGTTGCCTTGAACTTGTGAGACAAATCCGCTTCAGTTGAGCGCCTAGCCGCGCTGGACGAGAAGCGACTCCAAGACAACCTCGACCCTTCCCGTTCTATCCCTGCACCTACTTTGGTTCCACCATCGCTGGTCTCCTCCGAAGCAACACTCGAGCTCCACACAACCTCACTCTCACTCGGCAGCGCTTTGAGCCTGCCCAAGCCGTGCGAGGCTTTCATGAGCTCAGCGGCAACATGCTGGTGCTCGCTGTCAGGCCTTCTTCCAAGCCTTCGCACTAACCACGATCTATCGTCCTCCGGTGCAAGCTCCCTGCACTGTTCGCTGAACTGCCGAAGCACCTCTTGCAGGGTGCTAACCAGGACATCGGGGTAATCAAGACTCATGAATACCTCCTGGTCCGCCCAAGCAACAAGATCACCGTCGGAGCGACGCGCCTTCTCCATATGCCTTAGGAGGCTCGACTTGCCGGAACCCCGCCGCCCGTAAAGAACATGGTGGAATCGAGACCCCAAACGATCGATTACCCCGCCTTCTGGGGTGATGAACCTTGATTCTGGTGAATCCAGTCTGGCCCTCGTCGCTTCCTCGATGAGCACCTGAAGCTTAGTAACCTCCTCCCGGTTGTAGTAAGCCTCGTTCTCAGAAGACACGAAGACCAACTTTCGGGGGTAACCGTTCTTGGGGCTCTCGGGCCCTTTGGAATGGGGCGCTCCCACCTTGGGTCCGGTCCGCGACAGGGAACGAAGAAATAACCTGATGACAAACTGATGACAAGCGACACATGCCGGGCCCTTTCCAGGCCTGTGACCTGGGTTTTTCTGGTGTCGGAGGGGGGACTTGAACCCCCACGTCTGTTAAGACACTAGCTCCTTAGGCTAGCGCGTCTGCCAATTCCGCCACTCCGACTTGAGGGCTAAGAGATCTTAACGCATCCCCACTCAGTTCCTACGGCTTTAGCCGACTCCTGCCAGATCAAGCGACCCGTCTGCTCGCACGACCAGCCCGTCAACGACCTCGACGCCCTGTGTTCTAGCGGCGACCGAGCCGAGGGGGACGGCAACGAACTGGCTCAGAGCCTTCACCTCCGCTTCCTGCAACAACCTCCAACGCTCACCATCATCAGCAACCAAGTTGGCCTTGTCCACTAGATCATCGACCTCTTCCCAGCCCATTCCAAAAACATTGCTGAAACCGGTCGAGGAGAACAACGCACCGACGCTTCCGTCAAGCGAACCCGCCGGAGCGGTCCAACCGAACAAGAACAAGTCAATGCTCCCGTCTTCAACCCCAACCGCAAGTTCAACCGGTGACATTTCCCTCGCTGACACAGCCAACCCAGCCAAGGTCAACTGGTCAACCAGAATTTCAACCACAGCTTCCTGCTCGACCCCGCTAAACCCGACGACCAGCGACCCAATGGTCGGGATCACCTGGGCCAGATCACGTTGCCGATCAGCCGAGACCACACACCAGACACATCCACCAGCCTCAAACCCTGACAAGGCCGAGCTCGACACGCCTGCGCCTCGCGCCCCAAGCAAGGAGCCAGCCTTCCCGAGCACATCCCCATCGATGCTGGCAACAATGGCTTCACGCTTCAGAAGATCGGTAATCTCAGCCGAAGCCCCACTCAAGACAACGAAACGACTCGTAGCAACAACGCGAGCACCATCGGGTGAAGCGTTCGCTTCTGCCGCATCGTCCCCAGACGAAGCGAGCTCGGCCACAGCTACATCAGCCACACCAGCATTCAGCAACGCCAAGGCATCAAGACGAGCACCACCATCGGAGCCCTCATTGGAAGACCAGACAAGTTCAACAGCACCTTCGTCGGACCGAAGCATCACCGAGTCAAAGCCAGCCAGAGCAGCCGCGTCTGATTCGTCCTCAGAACCCGCGTCCCCAGCAAGAGAGTCATCGAGCTCAAAGCGTCCCGTGAGCCCGTCACGCTCACCAACAACCGAGAACCCAACCCCGCTTAGCAACCAGGCCAGACCAGCGTTTGGTCTATTCAGACGAATACTGAACGTGTCGTCATCTACGACGACAAAACCCCGAACGGTCGAGGCATCTCCGGAAAGGAACGCCTCGGCACCTACCACCTCACCAAGCAATACTGCGAACAGGCCACCGGCCTCAACCAGCCGCTGGAAGCTCGCTTTCACCTCAGCAGCAGTTGTTCGCTCAGGATCCAACACGAAGTCCCATCGAGTGAAATCGTCATTGGCTTTCCAGCTCAGAGCCAGTCCTGGACGCAGCTCACCCGAACGCCCAACCGCCTCGGTCAGGCCGTCATAGAGCAGGTCAGTCACAATCACTGCACTCTGGTCAGTGAGAGAGATCAACAGCGGATCAAAGTCAGCCGGATCAAAGATACCGGGCTTGAGCTCACTCCTGTCTCCAAAGATCTCTCCACCCAGAGCAACACGAAGCAGCGGTGCCCTGTTCGCCTCATCAACAAAGGCCAACTCCCCCGGCGCGTCGTCAGTACCAGGGGCAGAATCGATAGATCCTGATCCGGTACAAGCTGACGCAAACGTCAGGGCAACAACAAGGCAGGCCAAGGCCCGCGGCATACACATCCCAAACCATCGGCGCCTAGGCCAAAAGACTTAGTTTTCGCTCAGGAGTCCAGAACGAAGGACAAGGCAACAGTGAGGAATACGAAGATCAGCGACAGCAATACTGTCAACCGATCGAGATTTCGTTCCATTGTGGTTGAGGCAGCCGCAGCCGATCCCATGCCTCCGCCAAACATGTCAGACAAGCCGCCACCACGCCCGCTGTGCAACAGCACCAACGTGATTGTGACCGCACCAGTAATGAAGTAGAGAATTCCGAGGACCCATGTCATAGCGCTAGAGAGGCTAGCAGCGTCCGATCACCGTGCGGTGCCATCCAAGCGAGAGCTTCCGCCGACCAGGGCTCAAGACTGGAAACGGAAATCAACGACATTGGCCAGAGGCCCGACCCCTGGATCAGCCGAAACCTGGCCTACCTGCACCAACTGAGAGGACAGGTAGCCAAAGAACCTCGGGGATTGGGTTAGCGGAAGCATGAACAGGCCCTCACCATCTTCTGAAAGTGTGGTGACAAACTGGTCAAGCTCGTTGTAACAACCGGCCCGCTCACCCTCATCTACCGTTGCCTCACAAGCCGCAGCCTTCACATCGAAGTTCTCACTGGCAAAGCCATAGGGGTTTCCGTTGCTACCGCTGAGGTAGGCGCCCGACTGCTGGCCAGGCCACAAGCCGCCCAGCCACGCAAACTGGGCAATGTCCCAAATCTGAGTATTCCCCTCCTCCCCACCAGTGGTCGATGCCAGCAGCGCCTGAGTCGAGAAGGGGCCCTGGGAAAAGTATTCTTCTGCCGGCAGGTTCTCAACAATGACCTCGATCCCCGCCGCCCTCATCTGCTGAACAAACAGTTTCTGCTGTAGCTCTCGACTGGCATCTCCCGCGGTGGTCCCAACCCGAAGACTGAGTGCTCCGTCTTGCGGATGCGCATAGAGCCCTGAACCAGACCGAACATAGCCGGCACTCTCAAGGGCAGCCGCAGCCTCAGCGAGCTTGGCCCCCGAATAGATCTCTTGATGATCCACATATGGGCCCTCATGAGCCATCCAGTAGGTATTGCCCAGGTCTCGTTCACCAGCAGCGGACCCGAACAGCGGACCATAGAGCGAGCCAACGATTTCCTGCTTATCTAGGGCATAAACCAACGCCTCACGAACCTCTGGCTTGGCCAGGTGTGGGTTCAACAGATTAAGTCCCCAATGCTCAAACGCCGTGCCCGACACCGGCTTGACCACAAAGTCAGGGGCATCACCCAGCGTTTCGGCGAAGCCGTCCAGCGGAGACGCCAGCACCACCTGGGCATCACCAGCCTGCAGCACCTCAATCTCCGCCTCACTGTCCTCGACGAACAAGACCGTCACCCCGTCCACAAACGTCGGTCCCGGATTCTCAACGTCTGGATCTCGTGATCCGTGATAGCGCTCGTTGCGGATCATCCTCAGTTGCTCTCCGGGCTCCCAGCCGTCAAACAGCATCGGCCCCGACGACACAAGCACTCCTTCTTCGTTGCCCCACTGGACCAGGTTCAGGTTGACCTCTGCTGCGGTCTCACCAAATGAGGGGTGATAGACCTCGGCGAACATCGTCTTCCAACCAGCGAAGAATTCAACGAGAGTGAGACTGAACTTGGTATCGGAAATAACGCGGAGATCACTGACCAGCTCATAGCCAAGGCGTTGCTCGCTTCGGTAGACACAGCCAGCGCCGTCGCCAATGGTGCCGTCCTCATCCAGACGGCACCCCTCGGACAAGATGCTCCAGGTATAGGCAACATCGTTAGCCGTGAGAGAGTCGCCGTTGGACCACCGCAGTCCAGCACGTAAAACGAAGTCGAAAGTCACCGAGCCATCGTCATTCACCACAATGTCCGCCTCCTCCGCCAGCAGCGATGGGTAGAACTCCGAATCTGCATCCACCGCATACAAGCCTTCCAAGAGTGGCCGCCGGATCCATGACGTAACTGCCTGCTGGTTAGCTGGGTCATCAAAATGGAGGCTCACTGGCTCCTCGTCATGCACCCACACCAAGGTCCCACCCGGATTCGGAACCGGCGGGCTCGTCGGAGGCGGCGTTGTTGGGGGAACTGTGGCAACAACCTCGCTTGTAGTTACCTCGGGCTCAGCGACCTCCTCCACATTGGAGCACGCCGCGGCAACAAGACTCAGGCCAACAATCAGCCTCACTCCATGTTTCAACATCACGCTACAGACCAACCCAACCCGGTGACCGTTAGTGCTACCTACTCCGAAAGACGGAACTGGGCGATCCGAGCAAACGAGTCGGCTTCCAACGCCGCTCCCCCGACCAAGGCCCCATCAATGTCAGGCTGGGTCATCAGCTCGTGAGCATTCACTGGCTTCACCGACCCGCCGTATTGGATGCGAACACTCTGGGCAACCTCATCGCCATACAGACCAGCAACCGTGGACCGCACTGCGGCGCACATGGCCTGGGCGTCCTCAGCCGACGCAGTACGTCCGGTACCGATGGCCCAGATCGGCTCGTAGGCAATCACCATGTCGGCTGCTTGTTCAGCGTTCACGCTGGCCATGCCTGCGGTCACCTGTCGGGCGATCTTTGACTCGGCTTCGCCTGCCTCTCGCTCTTCCAGGGTCTCACCGCAGCAGAGGATGGGCAGCATGCCCGCGGCCAGGATCGCCAACACCTTCTTGTTGATCATCTCGTCGGACTCACCGAAGACTTCACGTCGCTCCGAGTGTCCAACAATGACGTAGCCAACATTGAGTTTGGCCAGCATCGAAGGAGCAACCTCACCAGTGAATGCCCCCTTCTCTTCGAAGTGGCAGTGCTGGGCTCCAAGGTGGAACGGCAGCTTGTCCGCTTCAAGCACGGTCTGTACGGTCCGAATGTCGGTGAAGGGAGGATGCAAGGAAATGTCGACTGCGTCGACGTCGTCTTCGGTGATCAGGTAGCTCAACTCTTGCACGAGCTTTAGCGCCTCAAAGTGATTGAGATGCATCTTCCAGTTGCCGCTGATGATTGGCTTACGATCGGCCATGATGGTTCCTTCGCTGAAGCTGAGTATTCGTGACGTTCTCGGGGCGAGCGGTACTGCATCTCAACCCGGCTGTCTTGATGACAGCAATACTATTTGATGCCGTCCCGCAAAGCGGCGAGGCCAGGCAGGTCGCCCTTCTCGATCAACTCAAGAGAAGCTCCACCGCCCGTGGACATGTGATCGATGTCCCCATCGACACCAAATTGCTTGGCCGCGGCCGCCGAATCACCGCCACCGACAACGGTGAAGGCCTTGGACTCAGCCATAGCTTCAGCAATCGATCGGGTGCCGGCTTCAAAACGAGGATCCTCGAACACACCCATTGGGCCGTTCCACAGAACGGTTCCCGCATCCAAAATGACGTCGGTAAACAGGGCGGCGGAGTAGGGGCCAATATCAACCCCCATCCAGCCTGAAGCCAGACTGATTCCGGCCTGGCGGACTTCTCCCCCGGCTTCGGGATCAAACAATTTACCGCCAGAAAGCGCAGTGATGTCTTCGGGAAGATGAATCTTGCCGCTCTCCAACAACCGACCGCAGGTCTCGATCATGTCCGGTTCCAACAAGGAGTCGCCAATATTGTGCCCCTTGGCCTTCAAGAAGGTGAAGGCCATTCCGCCGCCGATAATGATGGAGTCAACATGCTCAAGCAGCGACTCGATAACGGCCAATTTGTCGGAGATTTTGGCGCCACCCATGATGGCGACGAAAGGACGTCGAGGCGAGTCGCGTACCCCCAACAAGACCTCGACCTCTTTAGCCAGCAATCGGCCAGCAGCAGACGGCAGATGCCGTGGCGGCCCAACAATGGACGCATGCGAACGGTGTGACGCCCCGAACGCATCGTTGACGTAGGCATCGTGACCACTCACCAGTTCGGCCACGAAGGCCGGATCGTTTGCCGTCTCGCCAGGATTGAACCGCAAGTTCTCCAACAACTCAACCCCGGGAGCCAGAGTGGCCAGGTGGGCGCGCACCGGATCCATCGAGAACTCCGGATTGGGTTCGCCCTTGGGTCGACCACGATGGGAGCAGGCAGTGACCTTGGCCCCCTTCTCCTGCAACCACGAAAGGGTTGGAAGCGCAGCCTGCATTCGCAGATCATCGGTGATCTCGCCACCAGACATCGGCACGTTGAAGTCCACTCGGACCAGGACGGACTTACCATCAAGGTCACCGAGGTCGTCCAGCTCGGGAACACCAAATATTGCCATGTTTGTACTACCTACTTGTCTAGCTGAATGCGGGACAGATTCTGGAGAGCGACGACCAGAACCAACCGATCACTGGCCGCCGCTCCACAGGAGAGAACTACTTGTTGGCGGCGCCAACGATCTGTGCAAGGTCGACCAAGCGGTTGGAGTAGCCCCACTCATTGTCATACCAGCCAAAGATCTTGACCAAGGAACCCTGGGTCATGGTCATGCCAGCATCGAGGGTGCAAGAAGCCGGTGAGGTCACAATGTCCGAACTCACGATTGGCGCCTCGGTGTAATCCAACACGCCGGACAGTCGTCCTTCGGAGGCGGCCGCAGCAAAGGCTGCATTGACCTCTTCCACCGTTGGTTCACCGTTGACCACAGCGGTGAAGTCCGTAAGAGAACCGGTTGGAACCGGAACTCGAAGGGAGGTTCCGTCCAGCTTGCCCTGCATGCTTTGCAGCACGATTCCAGTAGCTCGGGCGGCACCGGTTGAGGTCGGGATGATGTTGATTGCCGCGGCCCGGGCCCGACGTAGATCCTTGTGCGGACCATCGACCAAGGCTTGGTCGCCGGTATAGGCGTGGATGGTGGTCATCAGGCCCTGATTAACCCCAAAGGCCTGGTCCAAGACGTGGACCATGGGTACGAAGCAGTTGGTGGTACAAGAAGCGTTGGAGACAACCTTGTCGGTCTCTGGGTTGAAGGTGTCTTCATTGACACCGACAACGAAGGTGTTATCAGCCTCACCACAAGGAGCCGAGACAATAACGTAAGGCGCTCCACCTTCGAGGTGGCCAGCGGCCTTGTCGCGAGAGTTGAACACACCGGTTGATTCGATGACGACATCCACACCAAGCTCACCCCAAGGAAGATCAGATGGGTTGCGCTCACTCAAGATCTTCAGGAAGTCACCGTCAACGGACAAGCCGCCGTCGACCGTCTCGATCGTGCTGGGGAGTTGTCCAAGAACGGAGTCGTACTTGAGTAGGTGAGCCATGGTCTCATGTGAGCCAAGGTCGTTCACCGCCACAAAGTCGATATCGGCTCCAGCCTTCTTGGCTGCTCGAAAAAAGTTGCGGCCGATGCGGCCAAAGCCATTGATTCCGACACGAATGGTCATATTGCTTGCCTTCCAAATTGCTTCGCGAACTACTAATGTTAGCCGTCAGGCAAGGCCAGAGGATGAACCCAATGGACTAGTTTTGGTTGTTGTCGGCTGAGGTTGCCGAATCGGCCAACTCGCAAAGCGCGACACCAAGCTTGATTGGATCGTGCCCCCAGCCATCTTGAGCCGAAACCTCAGCCAGTTTGATCACGACACCGGGGGCGACCGACGCCAATTCGCTGGCCAGATGCACCGCCGGACAAGCAAGAATTGCATCAGGAACCACGCCGTGCAGGCGAAGCGCCTCAACGTGTTCAGGCAGATAGAAGCCACGAAGGTCTGCCCGCTCGTTGGCAACGTTCGCTACATACACCCGTTGAGCCGACGTTCGATTGAGTGCATCCAGAATGGACGGCACCACGGCAACCGCCAGCACGCTGGTAAACAATGACCCTGGTGAGATTACAACCTGGTCCGCGGCCATGATGGCTTCGATGGCGGCCTTGGGTGCTTCGGGATTCTCGGTATCGAAGCGAAGGTTCCGAATACCGCTTGCGTGCTCGATGGTGACCTGGCCTGTCAGCTTTCCAACATCAGAATCTGCAACCAGACTCACCGAACCGGTAGTGGCCGGAATCAGTCGACCAGACGCTCCGATCAGTCTGGCGACTTCTTCGATGGCTACCTGAAAGTCACCAGTGGCACTGGCCAGCCCAGCAATTAACAAGTTGCCGACGGCATGGCCTTCCAAGGCTCCACGGTCAAAACGGTGCTCCAACGATCTGGCCAAAACACTGTCATCAACGGCCAAGGCCGAGAGGCACCGCCGCAGATCGCCAGGCGCCGGGAGCCCAAGTTCGTGTCGGAGTCGTCCCGATGAGCCACCATCATCAGCCACCGACACGATGCCAACAATGTCCCCGGCATAGGTCCGCGCCGCCTTGAGTACCGAAGCCAGACCATGACCCCCGCCGAGGGCAACGACTCGCGGGCCCAGGCGAGCAGCACGAGAGTCAGGGGAATGCCGCCTACCGGTCAATGTCTCGGTGGCTTACTCGTGGCTTCCAGCCCTTGTCCTTGAGCCGACGAGCAATCTCTTCGGCCACCGCTACGGACCGGTGATGACCGCCGGTACAACCAAAAGCTATTCCGAGATACGACTTGCCTTCTTCGGCGTAGGCCGGCAGCAGACCTTCCAACAGAGCGTCAAGATGGTCGAGGAAGGTCTCGGTGTCTGGCCGTTCCAGAACATACTCCTGGATTTGAGGATCCAAACCCGAGTACGGCCGCAGCTCGGGATCCCAATGAGGATTGGGGAGGAAGCGACAATCCATCACCATGTCAACGTCAAGGGGGATGCCGTGTTTGAAGCCGAAGGACGAAACCGTGATCCGCATCGCACCGACGTCTTCGGTATTGCCAAAGTGTTCGATCAGGCGTTCACGAAGCCTGTGGGGATTCAGATCGCTGGTGTCAATAATCAGATCGGCGGCACCTCTTGCCTCCATCAGACGCTCTCGCTCTTGCACAATGGCAGCGGGAACGCCGTGTCCGTCGTCTAGGGGATGGCGACGCTTGGTGCTCTCATAACGTCGAATCAAGACCTCGTCAGAGGCCTCCAAGAAGACAACAGTCACATTGGACAGTTGCTCGCGCAGAGCTTCGATCTGGTTGGCCATCTCGGTGTCATAACCCGCCATGACCAAGGCGACGCGCTCGAAACCTCCGGTTGCTGACGTTGCCAGTTCTGCGACCTTGGGCACAAGAGATGCTGGCAGATTGTCAATCACGAACCAGCCGTGATCTTCCAATGCTCCAGCAGCAACTGATCGACCGGCACCCGACAGTCCATTCACCACAGTGATTTGCATCTGAGTAGTTTCTCACATCTTGGTGCAGCGAAGGGCCAATAGGCGAGGCACCGTTGCTGCTTCGAAGTATTCAGGCGCCTGAGACAGGAATCCGGGGGGCGGAGCAGGCTCGAACATCTGACTCACGAACAGGCCGTTGGCGGCAAGCGCATTGACATACCGAGACAGGGGCCGATGCAAGAACCGGATAAACACGTCCTTCTGCACCTCTTCCACTGTTTCGGCCTCCGGAAGATACGGACCGATTCTCCAGTACTGCTCAGGGGGATCCAGGATCTGGTCATCAATCCAGCCGCTCCCCGGTGTCTGAAGCAGAGGGTGATTGAGCAAGAACAAGAATGTACCGCCAGGGCGCAGGACACGAGCCACCTCAGCAATGGCTTCATCCACCGCATCGATATGTTCAAACACCAGGCAGGCAACGGCACCGTCCATTGCCCCATCGGCAATTGGCAATCGGTCGGCCGGGGCCAGAACATAGCTTGGCCCTCCCCCACGCTTGGCGGCCTCATCCACCTGCGGTCGAATCGGATCCACACCAATCACCTGTGCTCCGGCGGCCTGCAGTACCCGCGCCACCTGCCCCTCACCGGTGCCAATGTCAACAATGGTGGCTAACCCCTCCAGTACCCCGGCAATGAGAGGAATGATCTGTTCGGTGTATTCGGGGTCGACCCCATCGGTGAATTCACGTTGCCACCATCCGGCCGTTTCGTCATTCCAGGCCCCATCGTTCATAACCATGGGGCGACGCTATCCAGTTACTTCCAGCATGAGCCTGGCCAAAAGCTCCGCGATCAAATCGTGCTCACGAACTAAACCCATGAGTCTTGTCATAGACAGCTTTGGCCACGGTCCCGGGAAGCCAACTCAATGCCTCCAGCTCATCCAACTCTGCTCGTTTCACCTTGGTGATGCCACCAAGCTCATCAAGGAGACGTTTCTTTCTTGTCGGTCCCAGGCCAGGAATGTCATCGATCACCGACCGAGTCATTTCCTTAGCTCGAAGCTGGCGATGGTAGGAGATGGCGAACCGGTGACTCTCGTCTCGGAGACGCTGCAAGAGATACAGAGCCTCAGACTGGCGGGGAATAACAACCGGCTCGGATTGATAGGGCAAGTAGACCTCCTCAAACCGTTTTGCTAGCGAGCAAACGGGAATCTCATCAAAGAGACCCAACTCTTCCAGAACTCGAACCGCCGAAGTCAGCTGACCCTTACCCCCATCAACGACCAAGAGCTGGGGCGGGTACTGAAACTTTCCCCGTTCGGCCACGGGCTTAGCCCGTTCAACCAGATAGTTCTTGAGTCGGCGGGTGAGTACCTCTTCCATGGCAGCAAAATCATCGTTCTGTTCCACGGTCTTGATCTTGAATCGTCGGTATTCGCGTTTGGCTGGAAGGCCGTCTTCGACCACCACCATGGAGCCAACGTAGTTCGTTCCCGAGAGGTGGCTCATGTCATAGCACTCGATTCGTAACGGCGATTCCGGCAGGCTGAGTGCTTCTTGCAATTCGTTGAGTGCACGGGCTCGACTGTTGTGATCGGTGGCCCGCTTCATCCGATGTCGGGTGAATTCTTCTTCAGCATTCTTGACTACTGTGGCGAGAAGGTCGCGCTTGTCTCCACGTTGAGGCACCCGGATGTCCACCTTCGAGCCGCGAAGGTCACTCAACCACTCCTGGTACAGCTCCGGGTCCGAAGATTCCTCCGGTACCAACACTATTTTTGGCATACCCATTGCTGGTTCTTCGTCATAGAGACCTTCCAGCACCCGGTCAACCAGCTCATTGGCAGTCAGCTCTTCAACCTTGTCCATGACGAAAGATCGTCGGCCAAGGACTCGGCCTTTTCGGACAACGAAGACGAAGATGGCCGCTTCAAGGTCGTCCTGCGCAATGCCAATGACATCAATGTCTTCGCTACGGTCAGCAACCATCTGTTGACGCTCGACAGCCTTGCGCACCGTACCGATGCGATCACGAACACGCGCTGCCAGCTCGAATTCCAGCTCACCGGCAGCGGCGCGCATCTCGGTCTCTAGCTTGGCCAGAACCGGGTCGGTGTCACCCTCCAGAAACTGACACAATCCATCAACCATTTCCTGATAGTCATCACGGCTCACTTCACCAACGCAAGGACCCGAACACTTCTCGATGTGAAAGAGCAGACAGGGCTTGCCAGACTTGGCGTGCCGCTTGAACTTCGAGTCGGTACAAGTCCTAACAGGAAAGGTCCGAAGAAGATGATCCAGCGTCTCGCGGATTGCGTAGGCGTGACCGTAGGGACCGAAGTAACGCGTGCCCTTCTTCTTTTGTCCCCGCATCACTCGAGGCCGAGGCCATTCATCGCTGACAGAAACGGCAAGATAGGGGTAGCTCTTGTCGTCAATAAGGCGGACATTGAAGCGCGGGCGGTGCCGCTTGATGAGGTTGTATTCCAACATCAGCGCTTCAACATCGTTGCGAACCTGGATCCACTCGACGGTCTCGGCCGTATTCACCATCTGGGCGGTCCGGGGATGCATATTCGCCTGGTTCTGAAAATAGTTCGAGAGCCGGGATCGAAGTGACTTCGCCTTGCCAACATAGATGATCCGGCCTGCCGCATCCTTGAACTGGTACGAGCCAGGCTCATCGGGAATCGTGCCAGCGGGCGGACGGGTAACCACTCGTCAAGCCTAGGTCGTCAAGTTGAGAGCCAAACGGCCGATGGAGAACCTAGGCGAGCCTCGCTCTCCATCCCAGCGAACCAACTTCTTTCGTGCCTCCTGGCACGGTCCACAATTCCTGACCACCAAGCAGCCATGAACCATTGCCACGATTGCGCCAGTCCGCTGGCCGAATCAGAGACGACGTGTAGGTCTTGTGGCGCGTCCGTCGAGAGCGCTAGCGAACGGGTAGTTGGCGCCCCGTCAGCATTCATTAATGCCAATATTCGCGTTGGGCCTCTCCGCTTCCACCGTCTCATCACCTTCATTGCCACCACTGCCACCTTGGCGCTAATCGCTCTTGGCGGCAGGTACGGCTGGGACGCCAATCCGGATGCAGGCCTTGCCTTCGTCGAAGACAGCGGCACCGCCACTGCCATCAATGAGGCTGCCAGCTTCGACAACCAGATCGTAGACATTGCCTCCTCGGCTTGTGGCATCACCTCGACCCAGCAGGGGCTCATCGTTGGTCCCAACATCATCATCTCGCCCAGCAGCCAATCCAGTCAGCCAGGTACTGTCCGGGTCTCCAAACCGGGCGATGACTCCGAGCAGGCAGCAACCTCGGGGGCGGTGATTGGACTAGACGATGCCAAAGACATGGTCGTGATCCGCTCTGATCTGGACCCTATGAGTGAGCCGTTCGTGTGGCGAACCTTTGTTGGACTCCGTACCGGCGAGACTGTCTTTGTTGTGCTTCCCGGCTCGTTCCTCGTTGCTCAGTCCGGCCCCGTCCGCACCGACTTCGTGGCGGTTGCGGCCACCATCGAATCCTTCCGCTACGACAAGGATGGGGTTCCAACCAGTGTTGGGTTGTCCTCGGAGAACACCTCTTCATTTCTTCCGGGAGCGGCCGTAGTTGACCAAGCCCTCAGGCTTGTCGGCGTGATAGATCAAACGGGCCACTCATTGCACACTGCGGACGTTCTGCAGCCCGGCGTGAGCGCCATCGTGGTTGACCCTCAGCCTCCTCATCTGGTCTGTGAACAAGATTCTGACTGACTGTTCGCTCTAACTCATCTGGCCGTTGGCTCGTTTGCCTGCTAGGAATCGGGAATGCAACTTCACGATCAGGTAGCAGTCATCACCGGCGGGGCGAATGGGATTGGACGGGCAACCGCACTCCGAATGGCTGAGGAGGGCGCAAACATCGTTGTCGCTGACGTGCAGCCCGAGGCCTCCAGGGAAACGGTGGCAGCCATCGAGTCGCTTGGCCGTCAAGCAGTTTTTGTTCAACTGGATGCAGCAAGTAAGAAAGACAATGAACAGATGGCCGACACGGCCATGTCCGAGTTTGGCCGGCTGGACATCTTGGTCACCGCCGCTGGTATCAGCCACAGCAACTACGACAGCGGCGACCTCGAACGCGACATGAAGTTTGCCCTCCGGCGACTGGACTACCTTGAACAGCCAGCCCTGTTGTTCTGCGATATTGAGCTGGAGGACTGGCGGAGAGTCATCGAGGTCAACCTGACCGGGACGTTTCTGGCCATGCAGGCTTGCGCCCGCCCAATGATCGAGCAAGGAACCAATGGACGGATTATCACCATTGCTTCCATTGCAGCCAAGAATCCTGATGCCGGACCAACCCCCTATACCGCTTCGAAGGCTGGCGTTTGGATGTTGACGAAGAAGGCGGCCAGAGAGCTGGCCCCCGCCAACATTCGGGTCAACGCCATTGGCCCTGGATTCATCGACACCAATATGACGGCGATGATTGATCAGATTGAAGACGTAAAAGAGGACCTGATGAAGCTCATTCCCATGGCCCACAAGGGCAAGCCTGAAGACATTGCTAACGCCGCCCTCTTTCTGGCCAGTGAGCAGTCAAGCTACATGACCGGCACCATCCTGCATCCCGATGGTGGCTTCTTTACTGACTAGCGTCTAACTAGCTGATGCTGACTGACTGGCTTGGCAACGAATTCTCGGTCACCGAACGGATCACATCTGCAGCGGTGACGATGGCCCAAGTAGCCAGAGCGACCCCACCGAGGAACTTTGCTCCATCTTCTAAAACCAGCACGAGGATGCCAGATCCTGCTTCGTCGAGTAAGACATCAATCAAGATAGACATACCAAACCCAACGCCAGCACTAGCCAACATCTCCCAACGGGTGCGCCGAATTTCTGGCCAGGCAGGAACAAGCCAAATCATTCCCAGTCCAGCCTCAATCAAGATGATGGCATGCTTGGACACAGGAATGAGGGCGGGGATGACGTCGGAGTGAAGCAGGAACAGATCATCCAACAACAGAAGGCCAAAGAAAATGGCTGCTCCACGAAACGCCTTGGTCGCTGCCGTTCGGTTCCCGTGGTAGGCAACGAAGGCCGTCGCGGCACAAGCGCAGACGGTCATGGCCCAGAGCAAGATTCCAAGGCTGGAGATGAGTCCCGCATACCAGGGAACCGCACGATCTGAGGCCTTGTCCAGTACTAGCTCATCGACCGGTACAACGTCTTGGACCAGCACCACTATCCACAGGACCAAGGCGGCCAGCCAACCAAGAGCCAGCGGCCACAGCGATCGTGCGAGGGAATCATTCTTGGCGCGACGATCTGATCTTCGAGCAGATGGAGCCCCCAAACGCCGATTGTTCAATACGGTCTTTCCCACAAGCATCTATCGACCGCTCCGGTTCATCCCTCCTAGGCCCAATGGCCCCAAAAGTACCTTGTGGCTCGTCGATAGCTCTCTGATCAGGGCCTAGCTTTTGACCAACTTGCTGGCACGCTCGCCGGAGAGGAGGGGTGCGAGAAACTGGCCGGTGTAGCTCTCGGCTACCTGAGCCAAATCTTCTGGAGCTCCGGAAGCTACAACGGTCCCGCCCCCGCTCCCCCCTTCGGGGCCAAGATCAATCACCCAATCTGCTGTCTTGATCACATCGAGATTGTGCTCGATCACCAAGATCGTATTTCCCTGGTCAACCAGGCGACTGAGGACCGTGAGCAGGCGTCGAATATCTTCAAAGTGCAGACCAGTTGTCGGCTCATCCAACAAATAAATGGTGTGCCCGGTCGAACGCTTAGCCAGTTCAGAAGCCAGTTTCACCCGCTGAGCTTCGCCCCCGGACAAGGTCGGTGCCGGCTGACCCAATCGGACATAGCCAAGGCCGACATCAACCAAGGTCTGCAAGTGACGAGCAATGGGTGGCTGTTTGGCGAAAAACTCCAGCGCCTCTTCGATCGGCATGTCCAGGATCTGGGCAATGTTTTTGCCCTTGAATTGAATCTCCAGCGTGTCTCGGTTGTAGCGGGCCCCCTTACAAACCTCACACGGCACATACACGTCAGGGAGGAAATGCATCTCGATCTTGATGGTTCCGTCACCTGAGCACGCTTCACATCGACCACCGGCAACATTGAACGAGAACCGGCCAGGCTGATAGCCCCGGACCGCGGATTCGTTCGTCTTGGCAAACAGCTTCCGCACATGATCGAACACACCGGTATAGGTGGCAGCATTGGACCGCGGCGTTCGGCCAATGGGCGACTGATCAATATTGATGACCTTGTCCAGGTGATCCAGTCCTTCGACCGCGGTGTGTAAACCAGGTGGCTTCTTGGAGCCGTAGATGGACTGCATCAGCGACTTCAACAAGATGCCGTTGATCAGGGTTGACTTGCCCGATCCGGAAACACCAGTGATGGCAACGAACAGGCCGAGTGGGATGTCGACATCGATTGACTGAAGGTTGTGCTCTCTGGCGCCAATGATTCGGAGCTTATTCTCGCCTGGAAGTCGGCGTTGAGCGGGCACGGGAATGGACTTCTTGCCCGACAGGTAGTTGCCAGTGATGGAGGCTCGCCGCCGCAGCAGGCCCTTGACGTTGCCGCTATAGACGACTTCTCCCCCGTGTTCACCAGCTCCAGGTCCGATGTCAACCACATGGTCGGCAACGGCGATCGTGTCCTCATCGTGTTCGACGACGATGACGGTATTGCCGATATTGCGCAGCCGTTTCAATGTTTGGATCAGCTTGGCATTGTCTCGCTGGTGAAGGCCAATGGACGGTTCATCCAGTACATACAACACACCAACCAGGCCAGATCCAATCTGGCTGGCGAGCCGGATGCGTTGGGCCTCCCCACCAGAAAGGGTCGCCGCGGAGCGTCCAAGACTGAGGTACTCAAGACCAACATCTAGCAAGAAACTCAGGCGTGAATTGATCTCCTTGATCACCCGCTCGGCGATGAGAAGCTGACGGTCCGTTAGTCTCAGCCCGGCAAGCACCTTGGCGGCGTCACCAATGGAGATATTGCAGACGTCGGCGATGCTGTAGCCGTCGATCGTGCAGGCCAACGAGAGTGGGCTGAGGCGCGCGCCCTCACAATGAGGACAGTTCACCTCTCGCATGTAGCCCTCGATCTGTTCACGCTGGCTGTCAGACTCAGACTCTCGATGGCGACGACGGAGGTAGGGAACAACGCCCTCAAAGGTGGCGTCGTAGGTGCGCTCTCGTCCGTAGCGGTTCTTGTACTGCACCGTGATCCGCTTTGACTTTCCTCCGTTCAAGAGAAGCTTGCGATGTTTGGCTTGCAAGTTGGACCAGTCAACGTCCATGGGGATCTTGTATTCGCCACAAACCGCTTCGACCAGACGGTTGAAGTAGCGACTGCGGTTGCCGGACCAGGGATGGATCGCACCATCAGCAACCGAGAGGCCAGGGTTAGGGATGACAAGTTCTGGGTCGACCTCATAGGTGGTACCCAGACCATCACAGGATGAACATGCGCCATACGGTGAGTTGAACGAGAAGTTTCGAGGAGCCAACTCCTCGAAACTCTTGCCATCAGAGGGCCGAGACAGATGCTGGCTGAATACCAAGAGTTGTGGCTCGATATTCGCATCAGCATCGCGGTCGGGCATGACCTGGATCTGAGCAAGGCCTTCGGCCAGCCCCAATGCCGTTTCCATCGAATCGGTGAGCCGTCGCTCAATCCCGTCTCGACGAACCAGACGGTCGACAACAACCTGGATGTCATGAGTCTCATAGCGCTCAAGTTCGGGGAGATCACCACCAAGCTCCACTGATTCCCCGTCGACGATGGCACGGGCAAAACCCTGACCGGCCAGATCGGTCATCAAGGTCTCATAGTTGCCTTTTCGGCCCCGCACCACTGGGGCCAGAACCTGGAACCGGGTCCCCTCCGGCAGGTGAAGAACCTGGTCAACGATCTGTTGGGGCGTCTGCTTAACCAGCTGCTCGCCAGTGTCGGGGTCATGGGGAGTGCCGACTCGTGCGAACAGGAGACGCAGGTAGTCATAGACCTCGGTGATGGTTCCCACCGTCGAACGAGGATTACGGCTGGCCGATTTCTGATCGATAGAGATGGCCGGTGATAGTCCTTCGATGAAATCAACATCTGGCTTGTCCATCTGGCCAAGGAACTGGCGAGCATAAGCCGACAATGATTCGACATAGCGCCTCTGCCCTTCGGCGTAGATGGTGTCGAAGGCCAAAGACGATTTACCCGAGCCAGAGAGGCCGGTGAAGACAATCAGCTTCTCTCGCGGAAGCTCGATGTCGACATTCTTGAGATTGTGCTCACGAGCGCCGCGGATGATGATTGAATTCTTGGCCACCGTGGGAGGCTAGCCCTCGAAATCGAGGGGTACACATGTTCGCTCGAAGTTTCAGACCATCTCCCGCAGATCACGGCGCAGATCCTTGATCTCATCCCGCAACCGAGCGGCATATTCGAAGCGGAGGTCGCCAGAGGCCTCATGCATTTCTTCTTCGAGCGTCAGGATCAGTCCCTTAAGCTCTTCTTCTGGGAGCGCAGCCAGTTCCTTGCGTCGCTTCTCTTCCATCGGGCGACGCTTACGCTGATCCTTGCCGGGCATGGATGCGGTGTCGGTCGGACGCAACATGCTCAGAATGTCAGTGACAGCCTTTCGGATGGTTTGCGGATTGATGCCGTGCTCTTGGTTGTAGACCTGCTGGAGGCCTCGACGGCGATTGGTCTCGTTGATGGCGAGGTTCATGGACCGAGTGACCTGATCGGCGTACATGATCACCCGACCATCGACATTTCTGGCGGCACGCCCGATGGTCTGGACCAGAGCAGTCTCCGAGCGCAGGAATCCTTCCTTGTCGGCATCAAGAATGGTGACCAGCTGTACCTCGGGAAGGTCCAGGCCTTCTCGCAACAAGTTGATGCCGACCAGGACGTCGAATTCACCCAGCCGCAGTCCCCGAAGCGTTTCGATTCGCTGGATCGTGTCGATCTCACTGTGTAGATAGCGAACGCGGACGCCTTGTTCAAGCAAGTAGTCAGTCAAGTCCTCAGCCATCTTTTTGGTCAATGTGGTGACTAAAATCCGACCTTCGTTCTCGACCACTCCATTGATCTCTTCCAACAGGTCGTCGATCTGCCCCTTCGTTGGCCTGACGACGACCTCGGGGTCCAACAACCCGGTTGGACGAACGATTTGCTCGACAATCTGGCTGGAGTTTTCGCGTTCATAGTTTGACGGCGTTGCCGACAAGAAAATGGTCTGGCCAGCACGCTCCAGCCACTCCTCAAACCGCAGGGGACGGTTATCGGCCGCTGATGGGAGTCGAAAACCATGCTCGATCAAGGTTTCTTTGCGGGCCCGATCACCGGCGTGTTGGCCGTGAAGTTGAGGTATGGCCACATGACTTTCGTCGATGATCGTCAGATAGTCGTCGGGGAAGAAATCCAAGAGGGTGTAGGGGGCCTCGCCTGGGTTGCGACCATCAATATGGCGGCTGTAATTTTCGATCCCGTTGCAGAAACCCATCTCCTGCATCATCTCCAGGTCGTACTGGGTTCGCATCCGTAGCCGCTGAGCCTCCAGAAGCTTATTGTCTTTCTCGAATTCGGCCAGCCGTTCCTGTAATTCGATCTCGATGCTCCCAATGGCCTTCTCCAGCCGTCCGTCATCGGCTGCATAGTGGGTATTGGGGAAAACCGCTAGCTCTTTGAGACTGGCAATCCGCTCGCCGGTCAGTGGATCAACCGCGCTGATTGCCTCGATCTCATCCCCAAAGAACTCGATGCGAAATACCACTTCTTCATAAGCTGCGTGCAGTTCAATAGTGTCGCCCCGGACCCGGAATTTGCCACGAATCAGGTTGGCGTCATTGCGTTCATAGCGGATGCTGACCAGCTTCTCCAGAATGGAGCGTTGGTCGATTTCTTCACCAAGTTGCAGATACAGCAACCCCTTGCGATAGGTCTCGGGTGAGCCGAGTCCATAGATGCAAGAAACCGAGGCGACAACGATGACATCTCGTCGAGTAAGAAGTCCAGCGGTTGCCGCGTGACGCAGCCGGTCAATCTCGTCGTTGACTGAGCTGTCCTTCTCGATGTAGGTATCGGAGGACGCGATATAGGCTTCGGGCTGGTAGTAGTCGTAGTAGCTGACGAAGTATTCGACCTTGTTCTCGGGGAAGAATTCCCGGAACTCATTGGCCAACTGGGCGGCAAGCGACTTGTTAGGCGCAATGACCAGGGTCGGCTTCTGGACCTCTTGAATGGTCCAAGCAATGGTGGCTGACTTGCCCGATCCGGTGATGCCAAGAAGAGTCTGACGCTCATCGCCGCGACGAATACCCTCGGTCAAGGCCTTGATCGCCGCTGGCTGGTCTCCAGCGGGTTCGAAAGACGACAC
>JAJRQY010000119.1 GCA_024280015.1 Actinomycetes bacterium | reverse complement strand
TCGCCCGGTTCGATTGGCCATCAGCGGCCAGGAGTATCAATCGGGCCCGTTTTCCGGAGCGGGCTTCACCGGTTCCTGAACGAACACGAGTCTCTAGGACTTCGCGGTCGCCAGGATTAAGGTCCAGTGGGTTTAGTCGCATAGCCACATTCTGTCACATCACCATGTTTAACGCGAACATCCACTAGCGCGCAGTCGTGATGATGCGGCATCAAGAAGGGTGAAGAGATAGGCAGAAGCCAAGGCCGCAACAGGGATCAGGATGGGACTGCTTGAGAACTCGCGGGCGATTGGGATGAGTTGCATCAGGGTAATGGCGATGCCAAAGCTGACCTTTGCTTCAGACTCACCTACCAAACCCCAGTGAATCAGCATCGGTGGAATGACGGCGACAACGGCGACGACAACAGTGATCAAGGCAACTGATGGAAGCACTGACCCGTCTGTTGTCGTCAAGCCAACAACAACGAGAGCATATAGAGAAATGAAAGCCACGAGGGGTACAGCGGCCAGCAGGTGAAGGGCGTTCAAGATTCCGCAGACCCGACGAGAACGGGGTAGAAAGTCTGGCCGGGGAATCGCTGTTTCAGGCGTTGGTTCAGACCAGACTTGGCCGTCCCAATGGGCCTGGGTGCCAGGGCGCAGGGGATTCTCATACCAGCCGGGAACAATGTCGCTCATGGCGTTGCCGTCCCACTCTTGGTCACGTGTTGTATATCGGTTGCAGTCTTGTGGAGCTTTACTGTCGGGTGGTTGGGTCGCCGTTGGGACGTATCGTCTACCCCAATGAGGGATAGTTGGGGCATGGTGAGACGAATTGCGGTTGTTGGTTGCCCTGGGTCTGGAAAGTCGACGATTGCCCGCCAACTCGCGAAGAAACTAGAGCTGTCCCACATCGAACTTGATGCCCTCTTCCATCAGCCAGGTTGGACGGCCGCCAGCAACGATCAGTTCCAAGCAAGCCTTCGCCTCGCTTTGGATGAGGCTGACGAAATCACCGATGGCTGGGTCACCTGCGGCAACTACAACAGTCAGTCCGGTGAGATTCATCATGAGCGGGCAGACACCGTTGTCTGGCTCGACCTATCCAAATCAATCATCGTGCGCCGAGTGAGTGGCGGACATTGCGTCGAGCGGTGATGAGGGAGGAGCTCTGGAACGGGAACCGAGAGCCTCTCAGCAATTTCTACCGTTGGGATCCAGAGAAGAACATCATCCGCTGGGCCTGGGTGCATTTCGACAAGTACCGGAGGCAGTACTCAGCCAAGTTGGCCGGTGACTGGTCTCACCTGTCTGTCCACCGACTTCGCGACCAGGAGGAAGTGGCGATGTGGCTTGCCCTTGCCGGCTCTGAGAATTAGCCACTCACCGCTTTTGAACGACGGCACTGCTCAAGGTTCGCATCAGTAGTAATTCTGACTCGGTCGGCTGGTGTTGTGAGAAGATGGCTCATGGGAATTGTCGAGACGATCACCGAGGGACCGGTTGGCCTGGAACGGTGCCGCGACTTATTTGTGAGTGATCCAATCGGCTGCAACCTGGTGGCGACATCGCTCAGCTCTGGGCGGGACGTCCAACTACTTCTCGCCACGGATGTGAACAAGGTGCTCGGCGCCGCGGTGAGGTGGAGGGACAGTTACACCTTGACGCCTCTGTCGGGAGCAGCAGCTGGCCTGCTTGCCGACAAGCTTCCGGTCTCTGATGACCTTCGGCTGATGGGTTCTCCGAGCGACACAGCGAACGTTGCCGGGTATTGGTCTGAGCGCGTCGGCGGTGCAGTCGAGACAGTCGAGCTCTTTCGGGTCTACCGGCTCAAGGCACTCCGACCTCCAGACGTAGCTGGTCGCATAGTTGTGCTTGGAGGAGAGAACGTCGATCTGGCGGTTGAGTGGATGATGGACTTTGGTCATGAGACGGGCCTTGTTGTCAACCAAGAGACAGCCAGAGCACAGGTGGAGGGGGCTGTGTCCGAAGGACGCCTGTATGGCTGGATGGATGCAGATGGGCTGGTGGCCCAGCTTGGCTGCTCGGCTGAGCGCTATGGCGTGGTGCGCATCGGTGGCGTGTTCACCCCTGCCCAACAGAGAGGCCACGGCTATGCCAGTGCTCTGACCTCTGCGGTGTCTCGAGCGCAGCGGGCCCGCCCCGAAGTTGATGAGGTCACGCTGAATCTCAGGCATCAAACCCGAGCACGAATCGCCTGTACCGACGACTGGGATTCGAATCAGTGGCCGAACTTCTGGTTGTTGCGCTCAGGACGACGGCCTAGATCCTCTTGATGGCTAGTTCCGTGCGGCCTCACCGACCCGCTAGTGGGTCGCCGAGCGCGTACAGAACACGAAGTCTCAACGGTATTCAAGCGCCTCGCCCTCGATTCAATAGAGTGGCTGAGTGATCCAATCGTTGACGTCCCTGCAAGAGGGGCAAGCCATCATCTTTGGTGGCAACCAGCTCAGTACCGTCTCAGCCGAACTCGCAGCCGCCTTTGAGTCGGGCGACCGCCTGGTCGTTGTCAATGACACTGGAGCACTGCTGCATATCCCAGCCAATGAATGGGACATCGCCGCAACCGCGGTCACTCGGGCCAGCAAGGCCTTTCTCGCTATCGGTTCAGTTAGCGACCAGTCCATCTCTCAGTTCTTTGATGTCTTCGCTCGTCGCTTAGCCGATGACGAGGTCTTTGCCCTGATTGCCGAGGCCAACGCGCAAGACGTCGAGCGTGCCCAAGCAAGGGGCCGCTCAACCACGCGACTCGTATTGAGCGATGTGATGCGAGCCGACATGATCTCGGGCTTGCAGATGTGGCGCGATACCAAAACAACCCGAGACTCTGTTCTGGAAACCATCGAACATGACGGTTGGCGTGTCCAGCAGCGAATCGCTGGACTTGGCGTGGTCGGGTTCGTTTTCGAGGGCCGACCGAACGTCTTTGCCGATGCGTGCGGAGTGATCCGAAGCGGTAACGCCGTGGTCTTTCGCATTGGCTCCGACGCCCTGGGCACGGCCAAAGCCATAGTCCAACACGCCCTGGATCCGGCCCTGGAAGAAGCAGGTTTACCTCCAGGGCTTGCCTCCCTGGTTCCTAGCGCGGCCCATGCCGCGGGTTGGGCCCTGTTCTCCGACTCTCGCCTGGCCTTGGCCGTCGCCCGAGGCAGCGGGCAAGCAGTCAATCAGCTTGGTTCGGTTGCCCGCCAGGCCGGGACCTCGGTCAGCTTGCACGGCACAGGTGGGGCCTGGATCATCGTCGGCGAGCAAGCGGATCCGATGCGGCTTCAGGCGGTCGTGTCGGCCTCACTGGACCGCAAGGTCTGCAACACCCTCAACACTTGTGCGATCCCCCGAAGCCGGGCGGAGCATCTGCTACCAGCGATTCTTGCCGGACTAGCGGATGCAGCCAAGCGGCTTGGGGTGAACGCCAAACTTCATGTGGCCAAGGGCAGTGAGTCATTCGTACCGGCGGAGATGTTCACTGACCAGGTAGCCATCGGCCGAGCCCAAGGTGATGTGCAAGAAGCCCGAGCAGAGAGTATTGGTCGCGACCAACTTGGTCACGAATGGGAGTGGGAGACATCTCCGGAAATGACCCTCGTCGTCGTCGATGACGTGACCGAGGCAGTCGCACTCTTCAATGGACAGTCACCCCGTTTCGTCGCCTCCATGATCTCTGAAGACCAGGCTGAGCAAGACTGGTTCTGGGGAGCAATCGACGCCCCCTTTGTCGGCGATGGATTCACCCGCTGGGTCGACGGGCAGTACGCGCTCAACAAGCCCGAACTCGGCTTGTCCAACTGGGACTTTGGCCGACTCTTCTCCCGAGGCGGTGTTCTGGCCGGAGACAGCGTCTTCACGGTCCGCAGCCGTGTCGCGCAAACCAACCCTGATCTTCGTCGCTAGAGAATCGCCGCCAACACCGTATTGGTTCGCCAACTGGTGTTGCCTGCGGCGTCGAATGCCTTGACGAAGAATTGGTGTTGGCCAGGGGGAAGTCCGTTGATGGTGGTCGTCGTGGCATCACCCGTTGTTTGGATCTCGGCATTGTCAGTAGCGTTGTAGATCACGTAACCCGTGACCCCAACATTGTCAGTCGAAGCGCCCCAAACAAGGGTCGCCTGGTCACCGTTCACCACCACTCGCAGCCCGGTCGGCGTCGACGGTCGCTCGGTGTCGACATTGAGACCGGCAAGAGTGATCGTCTGGATTCCGTTACGCCAGCCGGCATTTCCTGCAGCATCGACTGCCCGCAAGTAGTAGGAGTAGCTTCCACCGGCGACCGCCCCATTGTCGACCAGGCTAAGCCCTTGCGTGGAATCCAGGAGAGAGAATCCGCCACCATTCTCGGATCGGTAGAGGTCATAGTGATCAACAGCGACGTCATCGGTGGCCGCCATCCAATCAATGGAGACCTGACCAGGTCCGGTCTCGGTTAACCGCATCTGGCTTGCTCGAGATGGTCGGGTCACATCGGGGCCAAGCCCTGGCACGGTCGTGCCGGGGGCAGCCACCGTTAGTCCGTCAACTGCCAACATCGAACGCCCAGCCGGCGAGAACCACAGACCGACTTGGTCAGAGATATTGCTGAGAGTCGATCCGACGGTGATGGTGTTGGCGAAGCTGAGTGTGAGCTTGCCCGGTGAGGCGGTAGCGGTAGCCGGTGACCCTCCGGGAGAGAGCACAAACTGGGAAGCGGCGCCGCCAGAAACCTGGTCAGTCTGGTTGGCGAAGTACAGCTCAAGGGTGTTGTCGTTGGCACCGACTCGGGCGAAATAGGGGAGTGGAGAATCGATTCCCACCAGCCCGCCCCGGTGGTAGTAGTCCCGCAAGAGCAGATCGGAAAGCTCATCACCGATCTGGGCGTACCCAGCAGGGTTGTAGTGGCAGCCATCAAAGCCAGCAACATGATTGACAGAGACCGTGGTTACATCCTCGAACCGTTCTCCAAAGCTCCGCTGGATCTCTCGAACGGCGAAATCAGGCGGAACTCCGCAACCCTCTCGAATCTGGATCACGTAGGTGTGATCCATCATGGTGAAGTCGTCGTTCCAGTCCGCAATGAGTTCGGGGACCAGGGCCGCGTGTTGCTCAGGCTGGTGCTGATCGTTCTCGCCCTGGTAGTAGATGGTTGCCCGCACGCTGGCAGTCACTCTTGCCTCGTTCAGTCGGGTGAGCATTCGGCCATAGTTGGTGTCAAGGTTGAAAGGGTTGGCATCGTCTCGTTGGAAAAAGCTCGCGGGTTTTCCGCCGTTGGCATGGTTGAAGATCGCCATGGGCACACTGGTCTCTTGCACCGTGACCGCGGCCATATGGCTGCCAAACCCTCCGGCTCCTCCCTCTCCACTCGAAGCAGCAACGAACCAGCGTCGATTGGTTTCCAAGGTCACGGATTGGCCGAGGCCGCCATAGGTTCGAGCAAACTCCGAATGGGCGGTACCTCCCGCTTGGACGGCATTGGATTGTCCTTGGACAACGAAGACGTCCCCCGCGACCACTCGGGTGTAATTGGCCAGGGGCGTGCGTGCCCATTGGGCATCGACCGCCTCGATCACCACGTCATGATCCACCAACTCAACCCGGATCCAACCGACCAGGGAGAACCGACCGTCAGCGCCAACGGTGGTACGGAAAATCCGGTTGGCCTGGTTGTCAGCGGAGACGGTGGCCACCACCGACACCGCGTTGCTGGCTGTTCCCGTCACCGTAAATGGGGCAGCCGAGGCCCCCGGAGACCTCGGGATCAGAGCCAGGTCTGCTAGCCCGCCCGCATCGACAATAACGCCACTGGGAGCGGCACTGGCCGGCGTAGCCAAGCCAGTGAGGATGCTCGCCATCAAGGAGAGGGCGACAATCAGGGTGCGTGGGCGCGCTGCGGCGGGCTTTCTAGGCAGGCGGTGTCCGGGCATGGTGATCCAATCGAGAGCAAGGTTGGACCAAAAAGCTAGGTTGCTGACCTCCACACGTCTTGAGCAGACGCCGGTTGCCCCTAGTTCGAATGGCCTACCCGCCGACTGCTCTAGGTAACAAGCCTGGCTTCGGCCTCACCCAGCAACACCTCATAGGCCGGACCAGGAAGCACATCAGATTCTGGATCTTGCACGTCAGTGACGAATTGGAAGGTGGCAACAATCTTTTCTGGTGTGATCTCCAAAAGCAGCCAGCCATTCGAAGTGTCAATGTGTCGCAGGTGGCGGTTGAACAGGGGCAGAAGGGGTGCGGCCGATTCGAACCGGGCAGGGAACTGAGAACTGACGGACGGCGCCATGAATTCCGTCGCAACCGGCTTTGCTGCCGGGTCCGTCGGGTCGGCGGTGAAGTCGAGAACCATGGACGTATGTAGATCCCCAGAAACAATAATGGCGTTCTTGTCGGCCAACGCTTCGGCCAACTCCCGACGATCTTGGGGAGCACCGTCCCAGGTGTAGGGCAGCAATGGGCCCTCTTGATCGACCGGAGCGCTCAACCCCGAAGCCAGGACTGGACTACCGATCACTGACCAAGCAGCCTCGTTGTCGAGACTGTCCAGTAACCACTGCTGCTGGGACGCTCCCAGGATTGAGGCTGCCCCTGACTGGCCACTGCTGGAGTACTGCCGAGCATCGAGCATGAGTATTTGGCAGACATCACCAACCACAAAGGATCGGTAGCCGATCAGGCCAGTCTCATCCGGAGTCGGTAGTCGCACGGGCTGGTTCTCTCGCCAGGCCCGCAAGCCTGCTTGGAGCCGTCGGGGATCGACATTGGCATCGAAGTCATTGGCTACCTCATGGTCATCCCAGATCATGATCCACGGGTGAGCGGCATGTGCGGCCCGAAGCGCAGCGTCACCGCGGTACTGGGCGTAGGTTGCGCGGTATTCCTCCAGAGTTTCTGATTGGCCGTAGATGTAATCGCCGAGCCAGATCACCGCATCAATATCCGCTCCGGCGATCGAGCGGTGGGTGGCATAGGCCCCGTCGGTGCGAGCCTGGCAAGAAGAAACGGCCAGGCGCAATACCGGCACTTGAGTTCCGGCAGGAGCGAACGTCTTGGTTCTGCCAATCTCAGAGACTTCGTCTCCGACACGAAACCGGTAGAACACTGAGCTGGCCGGAGGTAACCCAGTGGCGTCAACCCTAACGCTGTGATTCTCGCCGGTTGTGGTCCGGATTCGGCCAGTGGCATAGAGGAAGTCGAAGTCTGCGTCTCCAGCAACTTCCCAAACCAAGGGAACCTCGTCGGGCAGTTCGCCGGTCAGGGTGGTCCAAAGCATGACCGAGCCCGAGGTCGGGTCTCCGGAGGCAATCCCTAAGTCGAAGGGGAACGCACCAAGAGCGACCGGGTCGGTATCCAGAGCATCAACAGGAGTGGGAGTAGTGGGTGCAAGGGAACTGGTTGTGGCACCGGGCGAGCGTTCGGTGGCTGAGGCGGCCGTGGTTGTCGGTTCGCTATCGAGAAGTTGGACGTCCTGAGTGCAAGCGCCAACGAACCCGACAAGCGCTGCTCCAAGAAAGTGACGACGTTCCATTCGCTTAGCTTGCCAGACCAAGGTGCTTAGTTAGCTTCAAGGATTGAGTGAAAGAGCCGCTCGGCATGGGGAGGGATTCCCTCGAAGCGAACATGAACGCCATTGCTGCGGGCATCAACCGCCAACTCGGCCAGCTCACCGGCGGCAGTCAGATCGAGGCGACCAACGCCTCGGAGGGAGATGCGAACATGGTCGATATCAGGGTGGTCAGCAATGGCATCGAGGATCTTCTGGCTGATCTTGGTGATGGAACCGAACCATAAAACGCCATGGGGACGAATCCTCAATGCTCCATCCTCGGTGTCGTCAATGTCGACATAGACGTTCAGTTCCCTCCAGAGATGAACGCCAACGGACAGGCCGACCCCAACCAGGATGGCGCGATCGACCCGAGGGTCAAAGGCAAGAGTGGCCACCAGGGTCGCAGCGGCGGAGAAAGACTGAGGTTGGCTCCACGACCACATCGCTCGAATCCGATCTATGCGGATAAGACGCAGGGCCGCAGTGATGACCACCGCAGACAAGACTGTCGTCGGCATGGACGCCAACACCCCGGCGAAGGGCAGCATTAGTAGGACAAGAACGCCGGTGAAGAAGCCGGACCAGCGAGTCTGGGCCCCAGCCGTCACGTTCAGCGAGCTTCGGCCAAAGGAGCCACCAACGGGGAAGGCCCCAGTGAAGGCTGAAGCAATGTTGGCTGCGCCCTGGCTGATAAATTCTTGGTTTGCACTCCATCGTTCTCGCTTTTCGGCAGCGAAGGTTCTGGCGATGGACGCTGGCTCGGCGAATCCGATCAGGGCAATGATCAGGCCGGGAACAAGCAGGTCAAGGGTGCGGTCAAAGGGAAAGTCGCTCTTAAAGCTGATGAAGCCACCGGAAATATCTCCAACCTCCTGTACGGGAAGGTTGAAAATCACGCTGATAAGCCAGCCGACGACCACGGCGACTAAGGCCGCGGGAAATAAGGGGTTGATTCGTCGCAGGCCGGTGATCAGAACCATGGCGAGCAAGCCAAGAAGCAAGCTTGACCAGTTCCACTCACCGATCTGGCTGATGGAGTCCCAAGCACGGGAGAGAACCCGGCCCCCTTGGCCTTGGACTCCGAGCACCTTGGGGATTTGTGAGCCGCAGATCAAGATTGCGGCCCCCGTTGTGAAGCCGGTGAGAACTGGTTGACTCAGGAAGTAGGCGATCACGCCGAGGCGTAGGAAACCCATAGCCAACCGAGCAAGACCAACAATCAATGCCAGCAACATCCCCAGCTTGATGTACTCGTCGGTGCCTGCGGTCGCTAGGGATTGGAGGGAGCCAAAAACCAGTAGGGCGGTTAGAGCCGTCGGACCAGTTTGCAGGTAGGGCGAGGATACGAACACCGCAGCAACCAGTGCCGGAAGTGCAGCAGCCACCAGGCCCAGTCGGGCTGGCATGCCCGCCAGCTCAGCATAAGCAAGGACTTGGGGGATGAGAACCATGAGCACGCTGGCCGCAGCGATGAAGTCACCGAGCTGTGGCGGGGGAGGCCGCAAGCGATTTAGCACCCGAACATAGTGCCAGATCATCATGGTTTCTCAACCGTCTGGGCTTGGCAGCAATGATTTCAGCTTGCAGTCTCGCCCAGAGTGATGTGGCTCGCTACGATCATCCAATGGCCCACGGAACGCATGATTACGCTATTGATCCTCGCAACGAGAACATCTTGATCCACCTCAATGGTGAACTCGTTCCTCGGGCCGAGGCCATGGTCTCAGTCTTTGATAGTGGCTTCATGCTTGGGGACGGAATCTGGGAAGGCATCCGGGTCCACAACGGCAAGATGGCATTTCTGGATGAGCACCTTCGGCGACTATTTGAGGGGGCGAAGTCGCTGGACATGGACATCGGTAAGACCCACGACGAGCTGACGGCAATGCTGTTCGAGACCATTCAGGCCAATAAGATGACGGATAACACCCACATCCGGCTGATGGTGACTCGAGGGATGAAGTCGACTCCCTACCAGGACCCTTCCTTCACCATCACCGCTCCGACCATCGTCGCCATTCCCGAATACAAACAACCGCATCCGGAAACCTTGACCGACGGCTTGAGCCTGTTTACCGTTCACGTCCGCCGAGGCAGACCCGACGTGCAAGATCCGAAGTGGAACTCTCATTCCAAACTGAACTGCATCTCGGCCTGTATCCAAGCAGGCAAGGCCGGTGCCGACGAGGCCCTCATGCTGGACCCACAAGGCTTTGTCGCTACCTGCAACTCGACCCACTTCTTTATCGTGAAACGTCCCGACGGTCCGGAGGCTCCACCCGAAGTCTGGACGTCAACTGGCGACTACTGCATGCCCGGAATCACCCGGCGCAATGTGTTGCGTCTTTGTGCCAGGCATGGCCTCATCCACCATGAGAAGAACTTCTCGTTGACCGACGTGTACAGCGCGGACGAGGCATTCATCACCGGGACTTTTGCTGGCATCGCTCCAGTTACGGAGATCGACGGTCGAGTCATCGGTAGCGGTGAGCGAGGCCCGGTAGTCCAACAGCTGCAGGGCTTCTATCTTGACCTCCTAGCTGAAGTGACTGTGTGAGCTTGTGAGCGAGCCACTTCGATTGGCCATGTGGTCAGGACCAAGGAACCTCTCGACCGCAATGATGCGAGCTTGGGAGAACCGGTCAGATACGCGGGTGATGGATGAGCCGCTCTATGCCCACTACTTGGCCAAGACTGGGCTCACCGACCACCCGCTAGGAGCGGAGATCCTGGCTTCACAGCCTCAAGACGAACAAGATGCCATCCAGACTTGCTTCCAGACTCTGGATGAGGGCATCAGTATCGACTACCAGAAACACATGGCCCAGCATCTTCTGCCGGGGATGGACCGTGGCTGGCTCGCCAATCAGACCATCATCTTGTTGTTGCGTGACCCGCGGCGTGTCCTGGCCAGCTACAGCAAGGTCCGAGCATCGGTGACCCTGGCCGACATTGGTCTGCCCCAACAACAAGAGCTGGCTGAGCAGGCAGCGCTCATTGTTGACAGTGGGAACTTCTTGCGTGACCCCGAGGCATACCTGCGAGTGATCTGTAGCACTGTTGGTGTTGAGTTCGATCCGGCAATGCTGTCGTGGCCAGCAGGCCCGCGAGAGAGTGACGGGGCTTGGGCACCTGCCTGGTATGCATCAGTTGAAGCCTCCACCGGCTTTGGTCCGGCACTCCAAGACCCTGGCTCTTTTGTCGAACTGCCAACTGAGTTGGAACCGGTAGCTGAAGAAGCATCTGCGATCTACCGTCAACTGCTGGCCCAGTCTCTTGTTCTGCCCTAGTCAGTGGCCGGTTCGGGGTGCGTCGACTAGCCAGATTCGCGGCCCGCTATTGCCGGCAAGATTGCGAGACCACTGTTTGATCTGTGTCATGGCCCTCGGACTCCTTGGTTCGTCGTGCGGGGCCATCTCTTCCTCGGAGGGTGCAAGCAATGATTTGCGTCAGGACCAGACCGTGTCGACGACCCTGCCCGGTCCATCTACTGTGTCATTGGTCGATTCGTTGGGAGAACCCTCCACAACTGCTACAACGGAGCTGTCCGAACCAGGACAAGCCGCCGTCGTCCCTGGTTCGGGCACCATTCTCCGTGATGGTTTTGGTGCCCTTGAGGGCATGACCCTGGGCCTCATTGTCAACCAAACATCAGTGGTTGAAGGCATACACCTCATTGATCTGGTAAACGATTCGTCCGAGGTCTCCTTGGGAGCAATATTCGCCCCGGAACATGGGGTTCGGGGCACAGCGGATGCCGGAGAGTTGATCGATGACGAGATCGACTCCCGCACCGGGGTCGAGATTTTCAGCTTGTATGGAGGCACCCGCCAGCCAAGTGCCGCCATGTTGTCTGGCCTGGATGCCTTGGTCTATGACTTACAAGATGTCGGTGCCCGTCACTACACCTACATCTCCACCATGGGCCTGGCCATGCAGACCGCGGCCGATGTCGGGATCCCATTCATCGTGCTGGACCGGCCGAACCCATTGGGGGGCGAAAGGATCGAGGGGCCAGTCCTTGAGGGCGGACTGACGTCGTTCATTGGTCAGTATCCAATCCCGTCGGTGTATGCACTTACTGCCGGTGAACTCGCCCTTATGATCAAGGGCGAGCAATGGTTGCCTGGTCTGGAGGCCCTGGACCTGCGAATTGTCGAAATGGAAAACTGGCAGCGAGCCATGCACTGGCCCGACACTGGCCTTGACTGGGTTGCCCCCAGTCCGGGACTGCCAACCTTTGAGTCGGCGCTGGTCTATCCCGGCACGGTTCTGATCGAGGCCACGTCCATCAGTTACGGCAACGGGACCCTGCAACCGTTCACCACCGTTGGTGCTTTGTGGTTGGATGGGGAGGCCCTCGCATCTCAAATGAACGAGCTCCATCTGCCGGGTGTCCGCTTTGAGTCTGTCGACTATGTGCCAGCGGTGATTCCGAACATGGCGCCGAACCCGCGGTTCGAAGGCCAAGCTCTGTCTGGGGTGGCGATCGAGATCCTCGATCCGGTCAGCTACTCGCCCTTCCGTACTGGCTTGGAATTGCTGGGAGCAATCGAGGATGAAGCTTCTCGACAGGGCTTTGGCTCCATCATCGATCGAGGTCAGGTGTTTGATCTGCTTACGGGATCTAGTCAGCTACGGGTCGACCTGGGTAGCGACCGTGACCTGTTTGAAATGTTGTCCGAATTTGAGCCAGCACTGGATCAATTCCGCCTGCTTCGTCAGCCCTACCTGCTGTACTAGCCTCGTTACTCGAGGGCGGCGTAGGTGGTTGACCGGTCTTCGACTCGGGATGCTCCGACCTGATCTGCAGCCGTCTGTAGATCGGCGATGAACTGCCCAACCACCGCCTCGTTGCCAGCCGAGATGGTCCCATGCAATGAGTCGGGTGGACCCTGGCGGTCGAAGTGCCAGCCTCGCTCCTTCAAAGCATCGCCCAAGGCAAAGACATCCATTGGCTGCTCGGCCTGAGGGTCAGACGAGGTGGCAATGATGTGGTATTCGGCGTCGCCAAGTACACGCAAGCCATCGATGGCATTGATGGCGCTTCGCATCTGGTCTGCGGCGCTCAGTGTCTGACGAGTGAGTTCCAGGTAGCCCTCGACACCGAGGAATTGGATCACGGCCCAAGCGGCAGCCATTGGTGCGCCAGACCGAGTGCCCTGCATATTGGGGGAGGCATAGAACCCTCCGAGCCAGTCGTCGAAAATGAAGGTCTGGTAGCTCCGTAGCTTCTTGGTCCGATGGAGGATGACCGAGGCGCCCTTTGGTGAGTACCCGAGCTTGTGAATGTCAGCCGAAATTGATGTCACGCCATCAACCCGAAAGTCCCAGGGAGCGACCTTTCGACCGAGCTTCTCGACGAAGGGGAGAACAAAACCACCAATGCAAGCATCAACATGACACGAAGCCCCAATGCTGGAGGCCAGGGCGGCAATTGCTGGAATGTCATCAACAACTCCTTGGGGGTATTGGGGAGCGGACCCGACCATCAGGACGGTGTTCTCGGTCATGGCCTCTTCCATGGCATCGACGTTGGCCGTCCAATCATCATTGACCGGTGTTTTTGCCACATCGAAACCGAAGTACTTCGCTCCCTTGTGGAATGCGGCGTGGGCGCTTTCCGCTATCACCATCTGGGGTTTGGTAATGCCTCGCTCGGCCTTGCCGCGTTCTCTGGCCGCCTTCACCGCGACGAGAAGGCTTTCGGTTCCTCCGCTGGTCATGAAGCCAGCCGTGGTGTCGGGTCCGTGAAACAGCTCGGCCGTCCAGTCACAGACTTCAGACTGGATGGAACCAAGCGAAGGAAAGGCAATGGGATTCAGCGCGTTCTCGTGGAGGAACAGCTTTGTTGCCTCCTCAGCTATGGCGTGGACTTCGGCTCCACCGTCATAGACCAGGCCAAAGGTCTTGCCGTCCTGCCAACGAGCATCCATCGCCCGCTTGTCGCGAAGTTCGGCCAGTACTTGGTCGGCTGGCCTGCCCGCGTTGCGAAGATGTCCACTGAGTCTTGTCATGCCGAGACCCTACTTGACTGCTTCGACTCCAAACCAAACGGGCTACTTCTCTTGGGCCATCACATCAAGGTCAACGCGCCCATCAATTCCGTCGATGGTTACATAGGGCGGGAGTTGCCAAATCTGCCACTCTTTGCTCGGACGGAACGGGTAGTTGAGGCGCCACATTTGGTGATGTAGCCGGTCCGACGTCGGAAAGAGCTCTTCCCACTCATCGCTCATATACACCAGAGGTGGAAGCTGCCACGCTTCCTCGATCAACCGGAGAAAGACGTCGAGTTCGTTGGCGACCACAGAAGCTGATGGATGGTTGAGGCAGTTGCCGGCCAACTCAAGATCAACCGCTGGGGACAGGACGCCCTCCTGGGGTGGGGCGACTCGAAGGAAGTTCTCGGCTTGGGTTGCCCCCGAGGTGCAGGCGGTAAAGAAGTGATAGGCGCCACGGTCAAGACCTGCGGAACCGGCGAGTCGCCAGTTGCGTCCGAACTGCGGATCGACCAAGTCTTCGCCCTCGGTGGCCTTGATGTAGGCAAAGGTGATGTTGTCGCCGGCGACAGCCTCCCAGTTAACCTCTCCCTGATGATGCGAGACGTCAATCCCGTAGCGTTCACCCTCGTGCAGGGGTGGTCTAATTCGAGGGAGTACGAAGTACCAGATAATGGCAGCGAAGGCAGCGAGGAAGATGAATCGTAGGAGCCATCTGCGAATGAACAGTGACAATTAACGCTTCTTCTTTGGAGACGAGGACGGCGACACCACTGGTCAGCTTAGGCGGTGCCGGAGCCGAGGCTTGGATCGTGCGAAAGCAGTCTCTGCTCGACATGGTCACGGTTGAACTGCGCAATGGGTATCGGTCGCCCGAAGAAGTATCCCTGAACGGTGTCACAACCCATTTCTCGCAAGAGATTCAGAGTCACCTGATCTTCTACCCCTTCGGCGGTCAGAGTTAGGCCGAGGTCATGTGCAAGACCAACGAGTGCTTGCACCACGACACGATCCGGTGGAGAGTGGGCCATCGACGACACGAACTGGCGATCTACCTTCAATTCGGTGAGTGGCAGACTTCGGAGGTGGGAAAGCGAGGAGTAGCCGGTGCCAAAGTCATCGACGGCAACTCCGACCCCTAACTTGGCTAACTCTTGAAGGGATGCTTCGACCCTGCCGGTGTCATCCATGAACTCTGATTCGGTTAGTTCGACGGCGAGTCGTGCTGGTGCGATATCGAAGGTCTCGATGGCCTGGCGAAAGAGAATGGTGGTGTCGGTCTTGAGCAGATTGACGGCCGACAAGTTGATGGCAACGTGTAGATGCTCAGGCATCTGGGAAATGGCTTGGACGGACGGCCAGAGCACGGCTCGGAGCAGGTCATCAAAACGTCCCGAGACGGCGATGAGTTCCATGAATTGGGCAGGGACAAGAGTGCCGTTGGTGGGGTGCTCCCACCGGACTAGCGCTTCAGCTCCAATGATGGCCCCAGACTGGGTGTCGCACTTTGCTTGGAAGTAGGGCACGAATTGGCCGGTGGCGAACGCTTGGTCCAGCTCGGCCATGAGTTCCAGCCGCTCGGGTGAGGTATCAAAGCTGGCTTCGTAGTACCGGACCGTGCTTCGAGAACGCTTGGCGTCATACATTGCTACATCGGCTAGTCGAAGGAGGGTCTCTGAGTCTGAGTCAGAGTCGGGAGCAGAAACAAGACCAATGCTTACGCCAACGGAGATGGAGGACCCGTCAATGGAGACTCGATCACGGCAGGCGCGAATGACGGCATCCAGCCGTTCGTCAATTTCGGAGTCCGGTTGGTGAGAGAAGATGATGGCGAACTCATCTCCGCCCAATCGCGCGACCAGGTCGCCTTCGCCGACTGAGTTACTGAGACGGGTCGCTACAATCTGGAGGAGTTCGTCGCCAGTGAGATGGCCGAGTGTGTCATTGACTGCTTTGAAGCGATTCAGATCCAGCATGGCGAAGGTGAATGGGCTGCCTTCTTCCAGGAAGTGTTCCATCTCCTCCATGAGCGCGGTTCGGTTCGGGAGATGAGTGAGCGAGTCGTGGAGTGCTTGAAATCGGATGGTGGCTTGGGCCCGTTCCCGGCTGGTGACGTTTTCGATGATGAGAGCTGTCGTTTGGTCGGGCATGGAGAAGAGCTGCACATCGACAATGAGTGAGTCAGAGTTGGGGCGGTGGAGTTCTTGGGGGCCGGCATGGATGGTCCTCGAACTCTCGAGCTGCTCGATCCCTACAGCCAGCCAGGATTGTTTGGCCAGCTCGGGAAAAACCGCGCCAAAGGGCAGGCCAACTGCGGCCTGGGGACTATCGAGGAGATCTCGGCGGGGATCGCTGATGGAGATGATTGTGGCGATTGGGAGTGCATCGTTGGCAAGAACGATTGTGGTCGCTGACATGCGTTCGATGATCTTGCTCTGTCGCACCAGGCTTTCTTGAGTCCGATGTAGTTCGGTGACATCGATGGTGATTCCGCGGAGGACCTTTTCCCCATCGACTTCCACTTCCTCCACCTGATCGGTCAGCCAACGTTCGACGCCATCATCTCCATGAAAACGATAGGTCAGGGAGCCCCGGTCGCCGTTGGAGAACCGGCTCTCAAATGGTTCTCGATCCAGGGGGTCGATTCGATCCAAATAGCCGCTCCCGACCAAGCAGTCGACTGTGGTGAACAGGACTCGTTCTGGCGCACCCAAGACGGTCAGCATGTCTCCAGTGGTCAGGTCAGCTTCCCAGAGAGCGGTCGGCAGTGATCCGGTGATGGCGGCGACTCGTTCCTGTTTCCAGCGGTCCTTGAGTCGCTTGCGAGTGGTCCCTAGAAAGACGGCGGGGAGTAGAACCGCAGCAATGATGAGCAGTGGTATGGCAACAGAATCAACAGGCAAGACGATGGCGATCACCAACATCGAGAAGAAGGAACCACCCCCGAGCCAGTAGGACCAGCGGGTCGTGAGGAAGGGGATAGCTCCGATGAGATGGATGGTCTGGAAGAAGAATGCTGGAACGAATGCTGAAGGTTCGATAATTGCTGTCGCGCTTGCGGCAGTGACGGCGATGAGATCTAGCCAGCCGTTGGGATTTGGGCTGCCTGTGAGATGGCGAACGACGAAATGTGCTGGCAATGCAATGAGACCAAGCATCGCTCCGACGACTAGTCGATGTGGGCCGACCTGTGGGACGAAGGGCGCGAGGATGGCGAGACTGAAAGCAATGACGATCCGGACGCGAAACTGCGAGCGGTCGTGGAGCCCCCGATCCTGTGAGGCCCCGGGGATTGGGGGCTGGTGATCACTGGACACCTCCTTATAGTCGGCCGGAGACCACAATTCCTTACTGCATGGACAAGGAACAAGTCGGATGGGTCAAGCGACAGGTCAAGGCATCTCAAAACGAAAGAGACCCAGACCAGAAGCCCGGGTTTCGCGTCGTGATACTTCTCCTATGACTTGCGCTGCTTCCTCGATGTTTTCGAGTCTGCGTGGCCCAGTGACTACATTCCGATGTTCTGAGCGCTAGCGAAGAGACTGAAGCTGTTGCCTCGATCTTTACTTTCCCGATGTTTGTGAGCGCTAGCGAACAAACTCGAGTTTCGCCGGAGGCGAATACGTGCACTCGCAGGGAGTCGAACCCCAAACCTTCTGGTTCGAAACCAGATGCTCTATCCAATTGAGCTACAAGTGCTTGGTACTACTGTGAGTGACTGTGCGTCACTGCAAATAGGTATCGGTGTTGGGGAGGACGACTTTAGAAATTTCCTAAGCATTCTGTAAAAGATTCGGGGATGTGTGAGTTGTTTGCGCCTTCACGGTGCCATTCTGGGTGGCCGATGGCCGACGACCGCTCCTTCCGAGCAGCTGGGATGCGTCGATCCGCAGAGCGAGACGAAACGGTCGTCGGACAGGATCTAGGGCCAAGAATGGTGCGAAGAACGGGCCAAGCTGCTGGTAGCAGTCGTGTTCGATTGCGAGAAGGTCCGACAAGAGAGTCGGTGGTGCGGGGCGTAGATGGATCCCTCGTCGAGTGAGTCCGTCCAGCAAGCGACGGTGAGTCCGAACGAGGCTTTCAAGGTCGCCACCGGCTACCTGGTTCACAATAAGGCGTTCACATGGCGGAATTAGTAGATCGGTTGAGGCGAGGATCCTGCCATCTGTTAGTTGTGAAATGAGGGTGATGGTTCCTCCCTGGCGCCCGAGGGCAGCGGTGGTGTGACCGTCGCGTGACTGGAACACGTCGAAGAGGATGAGCCCGTCATCGGTCGATCCATCCTCTGATGGTGCTGTCGTGTCATCGAAGGGCAACGAGGCGGAAAGTACGGGATGAAACTCGAACAGACCAAGCTCGACTCCGATCTTGCCAAGGCCTGTGAGGTCGCTGGATGAACGGATGAGGACGGTCGGGTTATCGATGATCTGGGTTACGGCTTGCTGGCTGAGGGGGTTCGTGCTCAAGCTGATGGTGGCCCGGAGCAGGACGATGATCTGGGCGGCAACGATGGCAAAGGGAGCGACCTCGACCTGGCTCCAACCGAGGAAGGTCAACAAGCTCCAGAGCGCGACAACGAGAACAATAAATTCCAGCACGAGGCGCTTGGTTAGGTAGCGAAGTATTTTTCGCCGTAGCCAGCGAATGTTTGGATCCACCTTGCATCCATCGGCCGGGCCGTCTCTGTCATGAGGTTGCTCTCTTGTGAGGGTGGTGGCTGCTATTCTCCTGCGGTGCCTACCACCCCAAGCAGCGACGGCCAGAAGTCGGCTAGGTCGATCTCGTGATTGCTGTCTTGTTTGCCGCCGTGTCTGGCATGGCCTATGGAGCTTCGGACTTCTCTGGTGCTTTGGCCAGCAAGGAGAATGACTCCGTTCTTGTGACCGCCGCCGTGCAAGTTGTCAGCCTGGCAGCGGTTGTCGTACTCCTCGTCGTGTACCCCTTTGGGGTGTTCCAGGTGAATGACATCCTCTGGGGCGGGGCGGCAGGATTGGGCGCAACCCTTGGACTCACCACTTTCTACAAGGCGCTGGCTATTGGTCCAATGTCGACGGCCGCTTCGATAACGGCCCTGTGCAGTGCCTCAATCCCTGTTCTCTATGGATTGGCCAAGGGCATTGTTCCCAGCACGATGACTCTGGCTGGTATCGGATTGGCCATTCCGGCTGCCGTCCTGGTGTCGGTTGGAGGGATGGCATTGCATGCAGCTTCACCCATGATGCCACCGCGAGAGATCGTGGGAGCCAAGGGCAATGCTGGCCAGACCCGCATCTTGTCCGTGGTCGCTGGCTTTGGGTTCGCCTGGTTCTTTATCGCGCTGGCTCAAACGTCTGCCGAGGCGGGCCTCTACCCGCTACTCGGGGCGCGAGCCGCTTCGATCGGAATCCTTGTCGTGGCCTTGACTGCACAACGCGGATGGGCTCCGATCCGCACCGGTCAGTGGTTCATCCTTCTCGTTGCTGGTTTGTTGGATTTCGCCGCTAACAGTCTGTATCTGCTGGCCCTTGATGGCGACAACTTTACCTGGGTTGCCGCTCTGAGTTCCCTGTATCCCGTCAGCACCGTGCTACTGGCCCGGGTCTTTCTGAGTGAGCGACTGGCGGCTCTCCAGGTGGTCGGCATGGCCATGGCTGGCGGTGCCTTGGTCTTTGTTGCCATCGGTCAATAGGCAGGCTCCTAGTAGTCGGGCGTCCAGTAGCTAGGCGGCTTGCAGAGCATCCGGGCTCGAGAATCATCTTGGTCGAATCCTTATCTTGGGCGGCCAGCAACCGATAAGCACTGCATGCGTAACATGTGGAAGATCTGGTTAGGAATCGCCGTCGTGCTCACGACGTTGTACTTCGCCTTGCCGAACACCCCGACCTCCAAGCTGGTGTTGTACAACGGCCTTGGCCTCTTGTCCGTTGGCTTCTTGCTCTATGGGGTGAAGAGGAATCACTCTGAGGCCAAGGAGCCGTGGATGTGGTTCGCCGCGGGTCTGAGCTCGTTCTTGATTGCCGACATCATCTACTACATGTTGGAGCTGGCCAATCCGGACAACGTCCCCTTCCCCAACGTTGCCGACTTCTTCTACCTGATGATGTATCCGTTGATGATTATCGGGCTGACAAAGATGGTCCGCTCACTTACCCCGGGTCGCAATACCGCCAGCTTCATTGATGCTGCCGTGGTTGGTATCGCCATGTTTGGTGCCCTCTGGGTGCTGTTTGTTGACAATCTGTACGTCAGCGGTGAGCCAATTCTTTCTCTGGCTGTTTCCTTCGGCTACCCGGTCATGGACGTTGCGCTCCTGGCCGTGGCTGCCCGATTGATTGTGACCGCCCAGCTCAAGCACCCACCATTCGCCTTCATTGTTGCCGCCATTGGCTCGCTGGCCATTGCTGATACTGGCTACAACATCATGCTCAGCAACGAGACCTTCCGAACCGGAACACCGATTGATGCGTTCTGGCTATTCTTCTATGCTGGCTTCGCGGCCGCAGCCTTGCACCATGCTGGTGAACATGAGGTCAGCGATCTGCACAACCAGGATAAGTTGACGGCAACCCAGCTGGTACTGATGTTCGTCGCCACCTTGAGTGTGCCCCTGATCGACCTGCTGTGGGGTACCCAAGAAGACCGTGTGGTCACCATCATTGCTTCGGCCTTGTTATTCCTCTTGATCTTGGTACGAGTCTTCACCCTGATGAAGGCCATCGAGCGAGGCAAGGATCGCTTGCGGCACGATGCCGAACACGATTCTCTGACCGGCCTTTCTAACCGGGTTCTGTTTGCTGAGCGGACCGAGCTCGCTCTCAACAATGATGGTCCTGGCCACGTTGCTGTTCTGTTCATCGATTTGGATGACTTCAAGACCGTCAATGACAGTCTTGGTCACGCCGCTGGTGATGAAATGTTGGCCGAAATTGCTGGCCGCCTTGGTCGCTGTATCCGCCCCGGTGACACGGTGGCTCGCTTCGGCGGCGATGAGTTCGCCATCCTCCTCGAGTCTGCCGCTGACCGTCGAGATGCTGTAGCGGTAGCCCGTCGAGCACTGGAAGCTCTGGGTGAGCCGATTGATCTGGGACCTCGCAGTGTGCGAGGTTCGGCCAGCATCGGCATCGCCATGGATGCTGACGACACCGCTGACGTCGACACGCTTCTTCGCAATGCTGACGTTGCCATGTATCTGTCAAAGACACGCGGTAAGGGCCGGTTTGAGTTCTTCGAACCCGTTATGTACGAAGAAGCCGTTGAGCGCCTTGACCTCAAGGCTGACCTCCAACGGGGTATTGACGAAGATCAATTCGTTCTTCACTACCAGCCAATCTTTGATTTGAAGACGGGCAAGGTTTCACTGGTTGAAGCCTTGATTCGTTGGAAGCACCCCGAGCGTGGACTTGTCGCCCCCGACCGATTCATCCCCCTGGCCGAAGAGAGTGGACTCATTGTCCCCATCGGCGATTGGGTCATGAAAGAGGCTTGCACGCAGGCCGCCATCTGGCAGAAGATCGAAGGGTGCGAAGACATAAGCATCACGGTCAACCTTTCGGTTCGCCAACTGCACGATCTGCAGCTGGTCAACACCCTGACCAGTGTGTTGCGTGACTCCGGCCTTGCCGCCAACAAGCTTGTCTTTGAGATCACCGAGTCAATGTTGGCCGTCGATGCCGAGCGCAGTGCTGGAATTCTCGAACAGCTCAAGACCGTCGGAGTGAAGCTCGCCATTGATGACTTTGGCACCGGCTACTCCTCCATGAGCTACCTGAAGTCGTTCCCGGTTGATGCCATCAAGATTGACCGTTCCTTCATCAGTGAGCTTCACCGGTCTTCAACCTCTTCGGCTCTGGTCGAAGCAATCGTAAACCTGTCCAAGGCCCTCGGTGCCTACACCGTGGCCGAAGGTATTGAGTACGCCGACCAGGCAGCAGAACTGCGCAAGCTTGGTTGTGACCAGGCCCAGGGCTTCTACTACTGTCGCCCACTTCCTGCCCCGGCCTTGACTGCTCTGTTGAAAGAGCATGTTGATGATGAGACCGAGCCTTTGGAAGCCTGGCGTCGATCCTCAGAGCAGATCCAAGAGCGTGTCTTCTACACCAGCGTGCACAACGGCATGAATGAGATCCGTTCGGTTGTCCACGACATCGATGAGATGAATCAGGATCTCGGCTTGCCCCTGATGGCGACCTTCCCATGGCTATCGCACTGGGCCGAGTCGTTCCCGCAGTGGACCCCGCTCATGGTCGAGGTTCGTTCGGCTCAAACTGAGCAGCTGATGGCCTACGCCTTGTTGGCAACCGATCAGCGTCCAGAAGGAACCACCATCGTGACCATGGGTCATGGCAGTTCCCTCTTCGCCTCGTTGCCCGCACGCGACGGCGACTCAGCTCGAGCTCTTGCCCAGGCCATTGTCTCAGCAATCGAAGAACTTCCGGCCCCCTGGTCTGTTGACCTGGAACAGCTTCCGGAGATGGATCCTGTCATGCAGCATCTGGTTGACATTTTGGACCATGGTCAGTCACTGCCTGAGCTACGTATTCCTCGAGTGGTCTTCTCGACCTCGCACAATATTGATGATGTGTTGACCAAGTCCAAGCGTAAGGCTCTTCGTCGGGCCAAGGCCAGGATTGAGGCCGAAGGCATCGAGATGACTATTGGTTTCGACCGTGGTCGTGCCCTGACTTCTGAGCTGATTGATGAGGTCGAAGCGGTCCACGTTTCTCGTGACCGCCATGCTCGTCGTAACTCTGACCTTGACCGTCCGGCCGAGCGCGAGTTCTGGCGTCGAGTTGTTGAAGGTGGAAACGAAGAATGGGAAGTTGAGATTGCTACCTTGCGCCTCGATGGCGAGTTAGCGGCCTACGCCATCGCCTTGCTTGACGGTGATGTCTATCGCATTTACGACGGACGAATGAGTACCGAACACCGGGACTATTCACCTGGCCGAATTGTCGAAGCGGCCTCTCTCAGTCGTGCCATGGGTGACCCTCGCTTCACCTCCTTGGACTGGATGTCCGGTATTGCTGCGGAGAAGCTTCTGACTACGAATATTGCTGAGGGACGTGCCCGTTTGGTCGCAACTTCCGGTAGCCGGTTCCTTGGACCAGGCAAGCGTTCGGCAAGGTCCAAGCGCAAGGTCGTTGATGAGAACAAGGTTGAGGCCCAGTCCAAGCGAAAGTCGAAGGCATCAAAGTCTTCGAAGGGTTCCCGTAGCACCGATGGTTCTGATGACAACAAGGTTCTGACAAGCTCATAGGTTGGTGGCGGCCCGACCGGGCCGCATCATCAACCGCCTCAGCCGCAACCTGCGAAGTAGATGCCGATTCGTTCGGAGGCTTCTAGGCCGTCGATGGTGACGGTGGCTTCAAGTTCGCCAGGCTGGGTTCCAGCCCAGTGGTGCGATGTCCATGGAACGATGTAGCCGAAGGGCACTGATCGTGCTTCTTCCCATTCTGAAGTCATCGTCATGGAGAAGTCGCCATCAAGGTCTTCTCCGGCTTGGGAGGTGGCCGTGCACTTTCCGGTGACATCTGCCTGGCCAGACTGGACACGCTCAAAACCCGTGAGATCAAACCCTGATGGGTAGCCCGCGTCGCCCGGAAGGATCTGCGTTCCGGTTGCAGTCTCGATATAGACGTAGTCCCAGCCTGATTCGGCCGTCGAACTTGCTGCCAGTTCGTAGACATCGGCAGTCTCTGCGGTTTCGCAACTCAGGACGAGGTCGGGCGAGATCTTGCTCGTGCTTGAAGCCAGAATACGTCCATCCTCGGCAACCAGGGCGATGATAACCGCGCCGACGGCCTTTGGTGAGTGGGCGCTTGTGCTCGTCGGCGTTGATGTGCCGTCTCCCCAGTCAATGGACGTTTTCTCTTCATCGACCCCGCTGGTGGAGCAAACGATCGGCTCGCCGTAGGTCACTTCGACCGTGCAGTCGATCTGTGGATCTGGGGTTTGGGCCAAGGCTCCGGAGACTCCCAATAGGACTGCTGCTGCGGCTAGGAACGTGATGACGACGATTCCTCTTTTGTGAGATCCGCCTTCGGACCGAGCATTCTGTGGTTGTCCTGCCTTCATATACTTCAATATTAACACAAGATTGATTGGTCAATCCATGGGGTTGATACCGCGGTCGTGGTTGGATCTGGGTCAAAGGCCAGACACTATGTCGAGGTGAATCCAACACTTGTCATCATGGCCGCCGGACTCGGAAGTCGATTCGGAGGGGTCAAGCAGCTGGCCCGTGTCGGCGCAAACAACGAAGCCATTCTCGATTTTTCCATCAATGATGGCCAGTCGGCTGGTTTCGAATCGATCGTTCTTGTTATTCGGGGCGCAATTGAAGCTGACGTTCGAGATCATATGGCCGAGCAGCACCCAGGGCTCGAAGTTAGCTATGTTCGCCAAGAAGACCTTGGCCCTGAGCGGGACAAGCCGTGGGGAACTCTGCATGCGGTCCTTAGCGCCGCTGGTGCCGTTGACGAACCATTTGCTGTCATCAATGCTGATGACTACTACGGCCCGACCAGCTTTCGTCTGGCCGCCAAGGAATTGGAAACTATCGAGGCTGGAGTCGGGGCCAACATTGCCTTCGAACTTGGCAAGACAGTTCCATCTCGTGGGGCGGTAACTCGGGCACAATGTGAGGTTACTGATGGTCAGCTGACCGCTATTGTCGAGACCAATGGATGTGAGCGGCTGGAATCGGGCGAACTTGTAGCGGATGGTCGGGTTGTATCCGAAGAAACCCCCGTGTCGTTGAACTTATGGTGTTTCCATCATTCGGTGATGGAAGACTTCGCCGAACGGTGGACATCGTTCTACGAGGCTAATTCTGAGGATCCGAAGTCTGAGTGTCAGTTACCGACCGTGGTTGGTGAGCTGATGAAGGCCGGCCGCCTGTCAATTCGGGTGACTTCATCGCCTGATCAGTGGATTGGCATCACGAACCCGGAAGACCTCGTACCGGCTCAAGCCAAGCTGGCCGAGCGAGGGGTGTGAGAGCGGTACCTGTTCGAGCCCGGCGCCTGGGCTACACAGCAGCTCTTCTTGCCATCAGCATTGCCACGGTTGCTTGCACCGCAGCACCGGAGCTGGCGCCGCCAACAACGGTGGCTTCATCTACCGTGAATCCTTCACTCGCTCAGCTTCCTTCTGGTACCGCTGCCTATGAGCTGAAGGTTGTTTCGGCTGGCGATTCGCTGCGGCGGTCGCTGATTGAGCCATCTCCGGTCGGGAGTCTCCAACAGTTCGAGGTTCGAATTGAGCAGCCCGAATCATGGGTGTCGGCCATTGTTGAAGTTCTCACGGAACGGTCATCTGCCAATGGCTCGACGGACACGCTGATCATCACGGGGCTGGAGTTCTCGGCCTCAGATACGGCAATGACACAAGAGCTCCAGTCGAATCGGGGAGTCAGCATTCGAGTGACCCGTGGACCCAACCGGGCGGTCGAGGAATTTGGGTCGCTCATGAACCAAGGTGGATCCGCAATTGAGGCCACGTCTTCTTCTCGTGAATCGTTCTGGCTAAGCCAGCTCTTGCGGGCGCCCGTTGTGTTCGCAGGCCCGACTCCCGCTGATCCGATTGGTTTGGGCGCCGTTTGGGAGGTCACATTTCAGGACGACTCGGACTCTCGAACGACAGACCTCAATACGCTGACCCGACTGGACCTAGATCGCTATGTGATTGAGGTGCGTCCGGCCGAGGAGGCCGTTGATTCTGGGATTAGGCCCGGCTCGATTCTGCTGGAGGGGCAGATCGGCCAGATTCTTCCTGACCGGCAGGAAATTGTGATTGGTGATCTGAGGATCACGGTGACAGCCGTCTCCTGAGGAACTGTCGTCCAGCGGCTGGCTTTGCGGGCGCACCGGTTGAGCGGGCTTCCTATCGTGCTGTTCGCTTGATCTTTCCCAATGCTGTTTTCGGTAGTTGATCCACGATCTGGATGGACCGGGGTGCATACCAGGCGGGGAGTTCGGCCTTGATCGCAGATCGGAGTTGAGCCAGCGAAGGCTCTTGTGATGGCGTGGCCACTACAACGGCGACTACTTCATGTCCCCATTCCGGGTGCGGTCTGCCAATGACCATGGCTTCGGCTACTCCGGGCTGCTGGTTGAGTAACGGCTCAACCTTGGCGGGCCAGACCTTTTCACCACCGGTCACGATGACATCACCCCGCCGACCAAAGACCTGTAGCTCATTATCCTGTCCAAGGCGACCGAGATCACCGGTGGCAAACCAGCCGTCGGATGTCTTTGGGTCGATGTCGGCCTGATCAAGTGGACCTCGATATGTCCGAAACAACATGGGTCCCCGCAGCCAGATCTCGTCGGTGTCGTCGATCTTGATCTCGACCTCGGCCAACCGATGGCGGTCATAGACAACCCCAGATCCCGTCTCGGTCATGCCGTAGGTGGCAATAACGTTGACTGGTCGGTCAGCAGGGGGAGCGGCACCTCCAATCACGACTGTGCGGAACAATGCAGGATCAATCTGGCTCAGAGCTCGGGTAACGAGCGAAACAAGGGTGCTCCCATCCCTGACCGCCCCGTTGGCGGCCTCGACCTCAAAGCGTGGCTGAACGACGAGCGGAGTGTCGGTTAGGAGGGCTCGGGTGATGACAGAAAGACCACCAATGTGGGCTAGTGGCAGGCAAGCCAGCCATTTATCGCGATGCGGATCGACGTTGAGGGCCGAACTGGTGGCAACCGCAGAAGCCAGCAGTCCATCGTGGGTGTGTACAACTCCCTTTGCTTCGCCGGTTGTTCCACTGGTTGCGATGACAAGGGCGTCGCCGGGTTCAACTGGCTTTCCACCGTCGAGATGACGTTGCTCGCCGTCAGACTCAATGATTGCACCAGGAGCGATGGCAGCCAGAACTCGCCTACGTTCCTGAGCAGGCAGTCGCAGATCCAGTGGGAAGGCGGCGTCACCATTGGCCCAGACTCGCTGTATGGCATCAACAAAAGACGGCCCACCCTCAAGGGCCAGAGCAACGAGCTGATTCATCTCGGCTTTCTCATGTTCGCTGTCTCATCTCGGCTGTCTGCTTGCGGCACCATATTTGGTCAATCTAGTAGTTGACCCGATCGAGACGGTGCAACGACGGACTATCGTGCGACCGATGGAAGCAATGATGTGGGCCGATGGCCAGATGATCCGATTCGAGGACGCGACGATGCATGTCTTGTCGCACGCAACCCAGCGAGGTTCCGCGGTCTTCGATGTCATCAATATTTTGGCGGTTCCGACAACTGATGGATCGGCAACTGTTCCTCATGCCTTGGGTTTGAATGGTCACGTTGCTCGGTTTGTGCGTTCGATGAAGTTGATGGGAATGGACTCTGACTACACCGTTGATGAGTTGGAGGCGGCGGTCGTTGCGACGGTTGTGGCCAATCCTGGTGCTGGCGTGGTGAAGCTGGTGGCCGCCTGGAACGAGATTCCCCTGCGAACTCTGCCGATCACCACTACTCCCCATGTCTGGATCGCGGCGATGGTCCCGGACCCAAATGCTGATGCACCACCGGTCACCGGAGTCAAGCTGCAAACGGCCTCATGTCCTAAAATGCCAGCATCAATCCTGCCGCCAAGCCTGAAAGTAGCGGCCAGCTATACCGCTGGAGTCCGTCAGCGGATGGCCGCGGTTGCCGCCGGATTCGACGATGTTGTCTTCAAGACCTCTGATGGCGATCTGGCCGAAGGGACAACCCAGTCCTTGTCCGTCATCACTGGCTCGACCTTGGCTGTCCCACCGCTGGATGACGTGTTGGACAGTATCACGCGGCAGATGATGCTCGAAGTGGCGAAGCACCAAGGACTGACGGTTGAAGTTCGGACGGTGCCTTGGATTGAGGTCATGGCTGCTGATGAGCTTTTCCTCTCATCAGCCAACCTCAGCGCGTTGCCGGTCAGCCATATTGATGATCAGGAGTACCCGTCACCGGGCCCGGTTACCGGTCGCCTGATGGAGGCGGCTGATTCGTTGGCGATGGGCCAACATGACCTCTCCGACCGTTGGCTGACTGCAATGGCCTAGTGGTCCGGCCAGCATTCACACGTTCCGGCTAACTAGCACTCAGAGGCGTACTTGCTGAGCTTCTTGCCGGCGCTGTGTACAACAGTGGCCAGCACTGCCTCGAGTGCCCCTGACCAGAGGCTGCCGCCATAGGCCAGGCTGATCGCCAATTCGGCGTGTTCTCCGTCGGGTGTGACCGCGGCTTTCATGGTCCAGGTTGCATGCTGGCGGCCGTCAATCTCCCCTCGCTCAAACAGTGCTTCGCCACCAGAGAAATTGGTCCGAACCATTCGCAAACGCTTTGATCGAGAGAAGGGGCCAATTTTGGCTTGCAGGGTGCAAAGCCAGGCTGGACCGGAGTCGTCATGGTGGGCTTCATCCGGTGTCGCTTCGGTAACCAGCTCCATCCAGTGGGGATAGGTGGCAAGATCACCAATGATGTCTGTGACCCGGGCTGGTGATGCAGAAATGGCGGCGGTGATCGTACGATCCACGAGATTCCTCGACAGGGATGGCGTTTAGGTGACGGCGCCTGGGAAACAGGCTGGCCACTAGTCTGCTGCCAGACAGTGCGTCGCGTCTAGCCTAGGTGAGTGATTTCCACCACCATCCGTCTCGACCCCGATATTGACCCAGTCACCTTGGGGGCGCGCTCGGGATTGCTCTGGCATGACCAGCGGGTGTCCCTGGCTGGAATCGGTGAAGCCTGTCGGATCCCGATCAGTCGGCCGACAGGCGCGCAGCGTGGCCAAGTTACGCTCACCGCGCTTGCTGGCCCTGACGAGGTTCAACGGCCCGGGACCGGACCGGTCGGCTTTAGTGCCATGCCCTTTGACCGGACGGCCCAAGCCGAGCTGATTGTTCCCGAACTCGTCATCGGGAGCGGCAGCGAAGGGCGGCGCTGGCTCACTCTGATTTCTGACTCGCCAGCAACCGATGCCGATGTCCAGGCCGGGTTGAGGAGGGTGGACGAAGTCCTGTCCCGCCGGGTTCCGGCCGGGCCTGATCCGACGACGATGGAACTCACATCAGTGGTCGAACCGGAGGCTTGGAAGAGCATTGTTGGGCGGGCCGTGAGTGAGATCAATAGCGGCAAGCTGAACAAGGTCGTTCTCGCTCGAGAAATCCGACTCAGGACCGATCATGCAATCGACCCGGCAATGGTGATTGACCAGCTTCGCAAGACGTTTGCCAGTGCCATCCTGTTTCAGGTGGACGGGTTCCTTGGGGCATCCCCGGAACTGCTGGCCGCACGGACCGGCGACGTGGTTTGGGCTCACCCTCTGGCTGGAACCGCGCCGCGAGGTGCCGATGCTGCTGAAGACGCCAAGCTGGCTGCAGAGCTATTGGCCTCGACCAAAGACCAGTGGGAGCATCGAGTCACGATCAGATGGTTGCTGGACACCCTCCTACCCTTCTGCTCCTATGTTGATGCCGAGCCCGAGCCAACAATCGTGACCTTGGCCAACCTCTTTCATCTGGGTACGCGGGTAGAAGGAAGACTGTCCTCTCCTCCGGCATCAATCCTCGAGCTGGTGGCTGCCTTGCATCCAACTCCAGCAGTTGGCGGTGACCCACAAGACACCGCCATCCAACTGATTCAAGAGATCGAGCAGGCCGAGCGTGGACTGTATGCGGGCCCGGTTGGATGGCTCGACGGTGCGGGCAATGGTGCGTTTGCCGTCGGTATCCGATCTGCCACCGTCGAAGCTGACAATAGCTACACGGTCTTCTCCGGTGTCGGCGTTGTTGGCGACAGTGATCCCGAAGCCGAGTTAGCCGAGACTCGGACCAAGCTGAAAGCCATGCTGGGGGCGCTCATCCGGCCTTGAGTCATCACCCGGAGCCCGAGCCATAGTTGCCTCGTGGGCCAATAGTTGGCAGCTAGCTACTCAGGAGCAGTCGCTCACTAGGAGCGGCATCAGTAGTAGTACGGGAAGGCGGACCAGTCGGGGTCGCGCTTGTTGAGAAAAGCATCACGGCCTTCGACTGCCTCGTCGGTCATGTAGGCCAAACGAGTCGCCTCTCCGGCAAACACCTGCTGACCAACCATGCCATCGTCGATCATGTTCAGGGCGTACTTGGCCATCCGTTGAGCGGTTGGACTCTTGCCACAGATTTCCCTGGCCCATTGCAGTGCCTCGGTCTCCAGCTCGGCGTGGGGGACAACAGAGTTGACGACACCCTGCGCCATGGCCTCAGCGGCGCTGTAGGTGCGGCCGAGGAAGAAGATTTCCCTGGCCACCTTCTGGCCAACCTGACGGGCAAGCAGGGCCGAACCAAACCCACCGTCAAAGCTGGCAACATCGGTATCGGTTTGCTTGAACTTGGCGTGTTCCTCGCTGGCGATGGTGAGGTCACAAACCACGTGGAGGCTATGTCCGCCACCGGCAGCCCAGCCGGGCACGACGGCGATCACCACCTTGGGCATCATCCGGATCAGGCGTTGAACTTCCAAGATGTGGAGCCGCCCGCTGCGGCCAGCGTCGATGGAGTCAGCGGTTTCGCCCTCGGCGTACTTGTAGCCATCTCGGCCCCGAATACGCTGATCTCCGCCAGAGCAGAAGGCCCACCCTCCGTCCCTGGGCGAGGGTCCATTGCCGGTCAACAGGACGCACCCGACATCGCTGGACATGCGGGCGTGGTCCAGGGCCTGGTAGAGCTCATCAACGGTGTGGGGTCGGAAGGCGTTGCGGATCTCGGGGCGGTTGAAGGCAATGCGGACAGCGGCCACGGTCTTGGCCCGATGGTAGGTGATATCAGTGAACTCAAAACCAGGGACGGAGTCCCAGAGAGACGGGTCGAAGATTTCAGAAACGGCAACATCAGACATGGTTGACTACGGTAGGTCGCCGTGCCCCAAACCCTACGCGTTGTCCAGCTCAACATCGGCTCGTTGATCGAAGCAGATTGGCATTCTCGTCGCCACGAGATCGTGGCTTGGCTAGAGAAGTTGGCGCCAGATGTCGTCTGTCTGCAAGAGGTCTGGGAGAGCGAGGCTCAGGAAAATACTGCCGGCTGGATTGCTGATGAATTGAGCAAGTCGGGGAGTGATTGGCATTGGGCCTTTGGAGGGTTCGGTGTGAGCGCGTTCATTCCCGACCCGACCTTGCTCTTTGGGTCAGCGGTCCTGTCTCGTTGGCCGATCGAGCACTCTGAGGCTTGGCGGCTTCCCTTCGCCGACGGTGCACCCAAGATCGTTTCGCTCATTCCCTGGGAACTGTTGCACGTACGAACCGCAGGCATTGACTTCTTCTCCACCCACCTGAGTCCAGCACCAACCGATGGCTTGCATCGCATCTTGCAGGTGGATGCCATCGACGATCACATCAAGACTGTTCGAGGTGACAAGGATTCTCATGTCTTTGGGTCGAACCGCCAGGGCATGCCCGCCATCTTGTGCGGTGACTTCAATGCCGAACCAGATAGTGACGAGATTCGGTTCCTGACCTCGCTGAGTCCGCTGAATGGCAAGACCACGTTCTACCAGGATGCCTGGCGGGTAGCCGGCGCTGATGGTCCTGGCTATACCCAGGACTGGCGTGACAATCCGACTTCGGCTGAGTTGAATCTTCACCGCAAACGCATTGACTATGTGTTTGTCGGCGACGCCTTCAAGCGTGAGGGTTCGGCTGGTCGGGTACTCGATTGTGAGATCGTCTTCAACACCAAGTTAACCGGCGTCATGGCTAGCGATCATTCCGGTTTGTGCGTTGACGTCTTGTGGCTCAACCGTCCAGAGTAGGGACGCCTGGAAGTAGGGGTGCCTGGAGCCGACCGAGGTCTAGGGTTAGGGTTGGGTATGGCCCTCAAGTCGATCGTGCAACACGTTGGCAAGGTCCTGGGCAAGCTTCGAGCGGTCTCACCCCGCCGGCATCTGGAGAGTTTGCCGGCCACCGCCGAACAACGTCAGGCCAGAAGAATCGGTTCAACCAGGGGCTATTTCGGATTCTGAGTGTCGTCCATCTCGTTTGGCTGGATGGCTCGTTGGGCTAGATGTTGGCCGCGATGGCAGCGGTGAGTTGGTTGTGGAGCTCCAGGTTGGCTTGCCTGTTGGTCCTAGCGACCACGACTCGAACCCCTTGCTTGGGAGTCACCAGCAGTTCAGGTTGCCGCGCGCCCTCCCAGCGCGTCACCTTGAGGCTATGAGCGTTCACTAGAGCTTCCAGATTGGTGTTATGAGGAGTGCCAAAGAGTTGCTCATATCGGTCATGCTCCAACAGCGAATTCTGGGGAAGGAAGGAGAAGATGCCGCCGCCATCATTGTCGGTGATCACTATGGTCAGATCAAGCTCACGTTGGGCTAGCCCGATCAAGGAGCTGCTGTCGTGGAGGAACGCGACGTCACCGATCAGGCAGACCGTCGGTGCTCCAGTGAGCGCAATACCGATGGCGGTGGAGACAACCCCGTCGATCCCGTTGGCCCCTCGGTTGGTATGGACCGACACATCGTCCCGGTTCTCGCCGAACCACTCCAGGTCGCGCACGGGCATTGATGAGGAGACAACGAGGGCCGCTTGGGCGGGAAGACGCTCCAAGGTTTCTCGCGCAATATGTGGTTCGGCTAGGCCGTCGTGAGTGGCGAGGACTTTGATGATGGCGCGGTTGGCCGCTTCGTCCGCGGCTTTCCACGATGCCAGCCATCCAGGGTCGCGGGGTTTCAACGGTTCGGCTGGTAGAGCTTCGATTGCTGCCTCGATCAGACTGATTTGAGGCAGCACGAAGGGCAGGACGGCTTCGGGGTCGATCCTTCGCCCCCACGGTGTCGCCGCGATCACGTCGGCGTTTGTCGCCGCGATCCATTGGCTGAGGGCCTTGCTGGAGAGAATTTCTCCGAGTCGCAGGATCACCTCGGGCTGGTGTTTAGCAGCAAACTCAGGGCAGCGAAGGAGTCCATCGAAGTGTCGGATTGCTTGGCCGGGAGCCCGGCAGCCCGAACGATGGTCAGCCAGGACCGGCCATCCGACATGTTCAGCGAACGCCTGGACGGCTTCGGGGTTGCTTTGGCCTCGCCCAGCGATGATGACGCCTCTCCTCGCCGAGCCGTCATCAGTGAAGCAGCGTTCCAGAAGTTGGGAGGCGGCGAACTGGGAGACGGCGAGGTGGGAGGTATCGGGTTGGTCAGAGTTTGGGTTCTGTGAGTCCTCACCCGAAGTCTTTGGTGGCAGCTCAGCCGGCTTGCCGACAAGCGGGTCACGAAAGCTGAGATTGAGGTGAACGGGTCCGGGGCGTTGCCCAGTCGCCTGCCGATAGCTGGTCGTCGCCAATGGTCGCCAATCATCGGGGATGCTGTCTTCGGGAGGGCCGGGCTGATGGAAAGCTCGGACGATCTTTCCGTATAGCTCTGTCTGGTTGATTGTTTGGGGCGCGCCAACATCCCAGAGTTCGGGCGGCCGGTCGGCGGTACATACAAGAATCGGGACACACGAGAGGTCAGCCTCGATGACGGCGGCATGAAAGTGTGCTGCTGCGGTCCCGCTGGTGCAGAGCAAGACCGCCGGTTGACCCGTAGTCAGGCCGTGACCCAGGGCGGCGAAGGAGGCCGAGCGCTCGTCGTGAAAGATGTTGGTTTCGATACTGGTGTTGGCGCTGAGGGCCAAGGCCAGAGGAGTTGAGCGCGAGCCAGGAGAAACAAAGGCGGCGGAGACGCCACGAGCGGACCATTCATCGACCAGGGTGGCGCAGAAGGTTGCGGTGATGGTGATGGAAGGTTCGGTTGGCAAGGCCGGGGGCTGCATCTGGGACACGATACGGGCATCCTTGGGTGGTGAGCTTGCATACCGAGACGATTGGATCCGGACCACGAATTGTTCTGGTTCATGGCTTTACCCAGAATTGTCGTTGCTGGGAGCCGCTGGCTTCGCTTCTGGCGGTTGATCATGAGGTTGTGCTGGTTGATGCACCTGGGCACGGCCAGTCGTTCCACGACGAGGTCGATCTGGTCGAAGCCGGACGACTGATCTTGGAGGCGGCGGGATCTCGACCGGGCACCTTTGTCGGCTATTCGATGGGAGCGCGGATGTTGTTGCATGCGGCCTTGTGTGAGTCTGTCTTGTCTGAGTCTGTGCCGCCGGTCGTTTTGGGTGACAGCGTGATCGAGCGTCTGGTACTGATCGGAGCGACCGGAGGTCTGGAAACCGAGACCGATCGGATAGCTCGGCGGCAGTCCGATGAAGAGCTGGCCAGTGCCCTTGAAGCTCAAGGCCTTGGGTCGTTCCTCGACCGCTGGTTGGCCATGCCGATGTTTGCTTCCTTGTCAGCTGAGTCGGCGTCGCGTGAGGCGCGCCTTGGCAACCGTGCCGCCGGACTGGCCGCCAGCCTGCGGCACTGTGGCACCGGAACACAGAAGCCCCTATGGGACCGCCTGCACGAGTTGGTATTGCCGGTCTCGGTGGTTGTTGGAACTGAGGACAAGAAATTCGGGCCGTTGGCCTCGCGCCTGGTTTCTGCCATTGGAGACAATGCCGCGTTGGTGGAGATTTCCGGGGGCCATGCCGTTCACCTGGAATCACCCGAGCTGTTGTTGCCGCGTCTAGCCTCGCACCCGACCCCTTCGCTCAGACCCCCTAAGGTTCGACGACATGAGTAGAACCAAAAATCTCAGTGTGGATGAAATGTATGGCGACTGGCAGGCCACAAAAGAGCATCCACAGTCTGAGTATGAACGCAGCCTGAACCCTCGTTCATCGTCGTCCCTGTTCGATACAGTCGCTTCTCTTGGTCTTACCAACACCGCAAGAGTTCTGGACATCGGTGCTCGGGATGCGAGATACAGCATCACTCTTCACCAACTTCTCGGATGCAAGGTCGTTGCGGTAGAACCGGTTGTCCAGAACGTCGAGGAAGCACGACGGCTGGTGAAAGAGAGCGGTCTTGTTGACTGGATTGAGGTCCGACAAGGATCGATTCAACAGGTTCCGGCTGAAGACGGGTCGTTCGATCTGGTGTTTTGCCGGGATGTGCTGAGCCATGTCGCCGATCTGAGGGCAGCACTTCAAGACAGTTGTCGTGTCCTGGCGATGGATGGCCGGATGGTTGTCTACCAGACCTTCGGGACCGACCAACTTGAACCGGGCGAGACCACAAGGATTTGTGCTGACCTGGCGGTAGAGCCATCCTCGCTGGATCGGGACCACTTTGAGCGGGAGGCCAAGAACTGTGGCTTTGCTATTGAGGCAGTTGATGTCATTGGGTCTGAGTGGCGTGAGGCTTGGGAAGAGGATGGCACTCATCGGACTTCCATCCAGCTACTACACGCCGCCCGACTGATCCGAGCCGAGCCTCAGTTGCGGCTTGCTATGGGAGAGGTTCCGTACCGGGTTGAACTCGCCAACGCGATGTGGGGCATCTATCAGATGATCGGCAAGCTTGAGCCTCGGATCTACACCCTTCGACGGGCATCTGATGGCAAGACTGTACTTGCTCAATAGCCGTGGATTTGCTCGACAGCCATGGGTCTGGACGAGTCCCCGTCGCAGATGATGACGTGACTGTTCAGGAACTTCCAGTCCACCGGTAGACGGTTAGGTCTTCAATCAGGTCTTGGTCGGGGAGGGGAGCGACGCCCGGAGACGTTGGGACGGCGATCATGCCGTCACTCATCTTCACGTCTGGCCACGGGTCAGTGGCTAGCCAGCGACGGGATGGTGACACATCGCCGGTGATTTCTAACCCATCGTTGGCAGCAAACGCGGCCAGGGCGTGGCGGCCCAAAGCCGACTCCAGCATGCCCCCTGCGGTTGTTGGTATTCCCTGAGCGACACACCAGGCCAAGAGCTCCAATGCCCGACTCAGTCCCCCAACCCGCGGTGGCTTGATCGAGACACCGGACAGCCCGCCCCCAGACCACAGCCGCTTGGCTGCCTCCAAATTTGGAGCAGATTCGTCGGCGACAACTGCCGGAATTTCGGTGTGCGTGGCTGATTCTGTTTCTGTGAGTCCGCCAAGTCGCAAGATCAGATCTCTAGTGAGGCCACTTCGGTTGAGGGGGAAAGGCTGCTCAATTGCGGTGACACCAAGCTCAGCCAGTTCGACCAGCTGCTCCATGTGGCTCTCGTCCAATGAACCATTGGCGTCGACCTGGATCTCCAATTCCGGAAACGTCATTCGCAAGACCGCGGGAATGAGTTCAACCTGAGTGGGCGAGATTTTGACCTTGACTCGTTGATAGCCCTGCTTCACTAGCTGGGCGGCAGCGATCACCGAGTCGTCGGGAGTCATGAGGCCAAGCACAGCACCTGCCTTGACTTGGGTGCAGGTGATTCCCAGAGACTGAGCCAACGACTGGCCAGCTTTTCGAAGGCGCAAATCAAGCCGAGCCATCTCGACCGCTGCGGCTGCCATCGGAAACAGGTTCGGGTCAGGATCCCGAGTTCCAGTCAGCGTGTGGAATGACGACATTGCCGACTCGTTGCTGTACCCAAGCTCATTCAACGCACTGCACTCGCCCCACCCGACTGACCCATCTGAGTCTTCGAAGCGGATGACCGTTAACTGTCGATTTGTGGTGTTCTCCAGCTTGCTGTTAGCGGACCTCGGCTTGCTGGGTCCCCCGTCCCGAGAGGTGTGCATATCCGTCAGCGTCGGGATCGACAGGAGACGAATGTCGACCGTCAGAGGGTCGGTTCGGCCGGTGGTCGAAGTGTTCTCATGGCTGCTGGGCCGGCTGTCAGCTAAACCTTTGTTCACGTGAGTTGACATCCTCTGAATTGGTCCTTGCCACCCTGAGAAGCTAACAATACCTCATGGCCGCACAACCGAATCTGGATGATCTCTCACCCCTGGACCTTTCCGCCCGGGTCATCGATGAGAACCTGAGTGGAGCCACCGTCAATCGTGTGGATGGACGGTTGTCGGAGCTGAACGATGACTTGGCCATGGTCGAGTCGTTCTCTCACTGCGTCGCCTTCAAAACCGAAGATGGTCTGGTCCTATTCGATTCCAGCGGTAAAAACTCAGCCGTTACTGTCACCGATTCGCTCCGCTCGTGGAGCAAGGATCGAATTGCCACTCTGGTCTACACCCACGGACATGTTGATCATGTTGGCGGATCCGGGAATCTGATTGCGGACAACCGTGACCGGGGCCACCGAGACCCGCGGGTCATCGGGCATGAGCAAGTAGCCGAACGGTTCGCTCGGTACCGCAAGACCAACGACTGGAATATTGGGATCAACCGCCGCCAATTCGGGGGCGCTCGAGGAGCCAGAGGCCTCATGCTGGCCCCACCTCCTTCTGATGACGCGCTTGGCCGCTCCAAGGATGGTGCTGGCTCAGGAGGGGGATCACCAGCAAAGAAGTCTGGGTGGACACGATTCCTCCCTGACGATGTGGCCGAGCTGACCGACACCTTCGCCACCCGAACCACCTTCAAGGTCGGTGACCTGGATGTCGAGCTGCGACATGCGCGCGGGGAAACCGACGATCATGCCTGGGCCTGGATCGCTGACAAGAAGACCATTTGCTCGGGCGACATGTTGATCTGGGCGTTCCCCAATGCTGGAAACCCACAGAAAGTCCAGAGGTATCCGGGTGAGTGGGCTACCTCACTTCGAGAGATGGCTTCTCTCAGCCCCGAGCTCCTGGTTCCAGCCCATGGCCTACCCATTGCCGGCAAGGACCGCATCGCTACGGTTCTCGTCACCATTGCTGAAGTGTTGGAGACCCTGGTCGCTGAGGTCGTGAGCCTCATGAATGATGGCGCGCCCTTGGATGAGATCCTGCACACCGTCAAGGTGCCGCAGGACAAGCTGGCTCTGCCCTACATGACCCCAACCTATGACGAACCAGAGTTCGTGGTTCGCAACATCTGGCGCCTCTACGGGGGTTGGTGGAATGGCGATCCGGCCGAGCTGAAGCCAGCGCCAGCGGCCACCCTGGCCACCGAAATTGTCAATCTGTCTGGTGGAGTGAAGCCGCTGCTGGCCCGCGCCCAGGAGCTGGCTGCCTCGGGCGATCTTCGAATGGCCTGTCACCTGGTCGAAACGGCCTCACTGGCAGAACCAGCCAATGGAGACGTTCATGAGGTCAGGGCCGCCGTGTATCGCCAGCGTCGCAAGGAGGAAACGTCCCTGATGGCCAAGGGCATCTATATGGGGGCAGTTCGTGAGTCCGAAGCCAAGCTAGCCTCCGAGGATGGCTGAAAACTTAGATACTGCACCGGCGGCAGAACCCCCAACCGACAAGCCCCCAACCGAGACAGTTGATGGAGACGCGGGGGAAAAGCCTGATGAGGATGGCGCGGTCGGCCAGGCCAAGCGCACAGTTGCTTCCTCGCTGGTACTGGTCAATACGGGACACGGTAAGGGCAAATCGACGGCGGCCTTTGGCACTCTGATTCGTGGTGTCGCACGGGGATGGTCAACAGCCGTGGTCCAGTTCCTCAAGAGTGGGAACTGGCAGGTGGGAGAAGAAAAGATTTGCCGAGAATTGGGTGTTGACTGGTACGCCGAGGGTGATGGCTTCACCTGGGACTCTGATGACCTAGACGAGAGTGCTGCTCTCGCTGCTGGAGCTTGGGCGAAGGCAAAAGCCCTGATTGAGGCGGGGGAGCACCGGCTCATCGTCTTGGATGAGATCAGCTATGCCATGACCTGGGACTGGATAGACGTGGATGAGGTTGTCGGCACGCTCAAGAGTCGCCCATCAAAGACCAGTGTCATTCTGACAGGGCGTGACATGCACGCCAAGGTCGTTGAGGTCGCCGACACGGTGACCGAGATGACCAACATCAAGCATGCCTTTGACTCAGGAATCGTGGCCAAGAAGGGCATCGACTACTAGTGGCGAGCACGTTTCTTCTCGGTGGTGCCCGCTCGGGGAAGTCCGCTCTTTCTGAACACCTGGCAACGGGGTTGGGACTGCCCGTCACCGCGGTAGTGACGGCCGAGCTGATCGATGACGAGATGCGAGAACGAGTCCGCCGGCATCAGCAAGACCGACCAGCAGATTGGTCGGTGGTTGAGGCGCCCTATGACCTGGTCGAGGCCGTCAATGATGTGCCGGACAGCGAGATCGTGCTCGTTGACTGCGTCACCGTCTGGCTCGGCAATTTGCTTGTGCGAGGCGACGATGTGACCGAGATCGGATGCCAAGGCCGAGCCCTGGCGGAAGCCTTGGCCAGTCGATCGGGTCCAAGTATTGCCGTCAGCAACGAGGTCGGTCTCGGAATTGTGCCGGGTGATCCCCTGTCCCGATCCTTTCGAGACATCCAGGGCCGAGTGAACCAAGCCCTGGCGACCAGTCTCGACCATGGGTACTTCGTGATGGCCGGACAGTTGCTTCCTCTTGCTTCACGTGAGCAGGTACTGGACACGCTGCGCTCGGGAATGTCTCAGGCCGACTCCCCATGATCATTTCGTTTCGGCATGCGGTTGCCTTCCTAACCCGATTACCTGGTGGGGCTCACCCGTCGGACCAAGAGGCAATCGCTCGATCCGTCCCCTACTTCCCGGTGGTTGGCCTACTGGTCGGTGGCTTGGGCGCCGGAACGTTCTGGGCTGGAAGCGAAGTCTTTACCCCAGCTATTGGTGCAGCCCTGAGCCTTATCGGGACGGCTTTGGTGACTGGTGGCCTGCATGAAGACGGCCTGGCGGACTCCATGGATGCCTTGGCTGGCGGCTGGGACCGTGAACAGAGGATGGAAATCTTCCATGACTCTCGCCACGGTACGTTCGGAGTCCTGTCGCTGGTCCTGATCTCACTCTTGAAGTTCTCGGCCCTTTTGACCCTCTCCGGTTCGACGGCTGCGCTGGTGATTGTTGCCAGTCATGTGATGGCTCGTTCCGCCGCCGTCGTTGTCATGGCCATCCTTCCATCGGCCCGCGCGGAAGGGTTGGGGGCTGACTACGGAAAGACGTTGCCTTTCGTTCCGACCATGGTTGCTGCTGGCTTGGGGTTGATCGGTGCGATAGTCGCCTTTGGGGTGTTGGCTCCCGCTGTCGTTGCCTCTGTTGTTGCCGCCGGCGTCGTGGTTTCGGCCTGGGCCGTCCGCAAGATTGGCGGAGCGACCGGTGACATTCTTGGTGCGGTCGAACAGGTCTCAGAGTGCGCGGTACTGCTAACCGGAGTCGCTGTCCTGATCTAGTTGCTCTCTTGATCCAGCTACTGTCCTGATCTAGCTGTTGTCCTGGCTACTTGCTTGGTGAGCGTGGTGTTGGCCACGCTTTTTCCGTAGCGCCATGCCCGTTGCCGTGAACATGAACCAGATCAGACCAAAGAAACAGATCGGTCCCCAGAACTCTGGGCTCCACCTCTGCTCGAACTCATACCCGAGTGCTCGGCCAAACGCCAGTGCGGCAATCAAGGTGGTACTGACCTGGACCTTCGCCGAGTAACGAATAACCCCAATCGCTTCGCCACAGTAGGCAACAGTCGCCGGAAGGGACAGGATCCAGATGGCCCATGGGTCCAGTGCTCCGGGCCAGGGAACGATGTCGAAGGTCGCCAGGACGGCAACCAGAAGTCCCAACGGATAGAGAGCTGCGCAACGGCGACAAACGTGTCGACCGCCAATGACCGTGCAACGTTCGGCGTAGTGCTCGGGCCAATGATGGGCCAACCACATGTTCTTGCGCCCAGCTTTCTGTTGCTGCGCGTCCGCCATCGACTTGAGCTTGGCGTCGAACATGGCCAACGCAACGGCGTTGCCCCCACTACTTTCCCCGCTGCCCGGTTTGCTAGTCAGGTGGTGTTCCGAACCAGATGATTCGGGCTGGTCAACATCGTTACTCACCTGGGCCTATCGGCCTATGGCAGCCACATGTGAGCGAACCACAGTTCGCACTTGATTGGGGGACGCCACCGGTTTGGTTGAGGAATACCCACATTTGCTAGTGATCACGGCAGAACGAGACCAAACGAGACCATCTGTCAACTTGACCGGAACACGACGACAGTGTCACCATCTTCGCTGCCAGACTGGCTAGCTAGAATGCCAAGTCAGAAACCAAGTCAACTAGAACGGATCCGATTGATGCGGATCCAACCCGAATGGAGTCCTCATGCCCGAGGCAGTAATCGTTTCCACCGCGCGTAGTGCAATCGGCAGAGCCTTTAAGGGGTCTCTCAAGGACGAGCGCCCAGATGACATCATGACCCAGATCATCCACTCCGTTCTGGCCAAGGTCCCTGAGCTCGACCCGAACGAGCTTGAAGACCTGATTCTCGGCACAGGCTCACCAGCAGGTGAACAGGGATTCAATATGGCTCGAGTCGTCGCCATCATGTCCGGGTTGGAAAATGTCCCAGGTGTAACCGTCAACCGCTACTGCTCGTCATCTTTGCAGACAATCCGAATGGCCGCTCACGCCATCAAGGCTGGCGAAGGCGATGCGTTCTTGACTGCGGGCGTCGAGTTCGTTAGCCGCTATGGCTACGGAGCGTCAGACGCCGGTGATGCAACGAACCAGGCCGTTTTCGGTGAAGCAATGGCACGAACAGCTGCTCGTTCAGAAGCTGGGGCCGAGGTTTGGTCAGCGCCAGACGGAATGCCAGATATTTACGTTGCCATGGGGCAGACCGCCGAGAATGTTGCCCAAATCGAGAACGTTTCGCGCCAAGACATGGACGAGTGGGGCGTTATCAGTCAGAACCGTGCCGAGGCAGCCAAGGAACGTGGATTCTTCGAGATCGATATCACTCCGGTAACCCTGTCCGACGGATCGATTCTCAAGGACGATGATGGACCACGATCTGGGGTCACGCTCGAGAGCATCAGTAGCATGAAGCCAGTCTTCCGGCCCGATGGTCGGGTCACGGCTGCCAACTGCTGTGCGCTGAATGATGGCGCGGCTGCGGTAGTTGTCATGAGTGATACCCGGGCCAAGGAACTTGGCATCAAGCCTCTAGCTCGTATCATTTCTTCCGGTGTCTCCGGTCTCAACCCCGAAATCATGGGACTTGGACCGGTTGAGGCGTGCCGCCAGGCAATGGGTCGGGCCGGCATGAGCATTGATGATATTGACCTGGTTGAAATCAACGAAGCGTTCGCCGCACAGGTCCTTCCTTCAGCCAAGCAGCTGGGAATCAGTCACGACAAGCTCAACATCAATGGAGGCGGCATTGCCTTGGGCCACCCCTTTGGCATGACGGGTGCTCGCATCATGACCACCTTGATCAACAACCTTGAAGAGCATGATAAGTCCATTGGCATGGAGACCATGTGCGTTGGTGGTGGACAGGGCATGTCCATGATCATCGAACGCCTCTGAAGCGGGCCTGGGAGTTAGTCGGGGCAAAGTTAACTAGCCCCGACTGACTACCGGCCCTTAGCGGATCTGGGTTGTCATCCAAGAGTGATGCTTTTTGGGTTTTCGGGCGAATGCCTTGTGGCCCAAATCCAGCAGGTTGGACTCAATTCTTGCTTTTTCGGCCAGATCGATGTTGCCCGGAATCGTGAGATCGTGGTGATCGCCCAACAGCTCGCCAAGTTGTACAAGGGTTTGGTGTTCACGTCGGAGTTTGTTCGGGCCGGTTTTCTTGGTTCGCTTCTTGGCGAAGAAGCCGATGTCGTCGAGGATGGCGAGCTGGTAGTGCAAGCGCTTGACGGACTTGCGGGCATCATGGAAGTGGTCATACCCCACCCAATCGTCGCCAAGGCACCCTTCGCACAGACAGTTTTCGCCCGTACAGCTAGCGATTGTTGCCGAGGCGTCTTGCCAACGGTGCCAAGCCCTTTTGTATACGCTCGCAAGTTCGGACTCAATGGTTTGGCTCGTGATCCCGGAGACGTCCCAGCGAGCGGCGCGTGACGCGGAGCTGGTCAACAGCACCGTCGTTCCGATGATGAGTTGACGTACCTGGTGTGAGTACGGGGGTGGCAGGGCAACGCTTGGTTGACGAAGGAAGGCGACATGGCCGTCTCTGATTGGACCAAGACGTCGTGCAGCATCGGCAAGTACAAGGTCTTCTCGCCGAAGTGTTTTCGGATCTGCTGGTCGCAGAATTTTCAGACCAGCGCGGGCCCGCTTAATTCGTCGACGGCAATCATGCACGGAGTGGATCGGAGTTCGGTTGGCCAGCGCGAGACTGAGTGTTGCCTCGTCCAATTCCTTGATGATGCGCAGCTGGATGTAAGGGCCCCATGATCCAGCTGGTGCCTTCATGGTTGGCTAGGAGCCAGTGCAGGTTTCAATGGCTGAGGTGACGGCATCCTCGAACCCAGTGACGGCCTTGATGTCAGCGGCTGCTTCTTTCAGTTCGTCTTCTTCGAACTTGCCTTCGGCGAAGATTGCATCGGCTACACAGGTCGCTTCTTCGGTGCTCATCTGGTCTTGAGAAGTGAGGGCTCTGACTAGGGCGTCATGGTCGGCACTATCGCCTCCGCATGCTGATAGAAGCAGGCCCAGTGAGAGGACGGCGGCGAGGGTTTTGCCAACGGTTTTACCCAATGAAGAACGCATTCGACTAGTCAATCGGATTTTGATGCCTTTCGGACTGTGTCTTGGAACGAGATGTTGGAAACTGGGTCCGAAAGCTGGAACAAGTGGCCGTAGGCCGGAAACCGCAAGCAAGAGGCTGGAAACCGCAAGCCAGGAACTACTGCAACCCTGATGCAGTCCCGCCGTCGATGGGAATGGCAACGCCGGTCACGAACTTGGCGGCATCGGAACACAAGAAGGCGGCTACCTTGCCGAAATCTGCCGGATCACCGAGCATCTTGGCTGGCACACTGGCCGCTAGTTCGTCCGGGCTGGCGGCCAACCCAGCCAGTCTTGCCGTCAGGTGAAGCCCAGGCTGTATCGAATTCACCGTGATGCCATCAGCCGCTACCTCGGTGGCCAGTGTCTTGAGGAAGGCAGTGGCTCCAGCCCGTGCGGTGTTTGACAAGATCAATTGGGCCATCGGTTGGCGCACGGAAAGGGAGGTGATGGCTACGACTCGGCCCCATCCCTGTTTCTGCATATGAGGAACCGCTGTCTTGCACATAGCGATGACGGACATGAGGTTGAGATTGATGGCGGTGGGGTAGGCATCAATGTTGGTCGATGCGAAATTTCCTGGCGGGGGCCCGCCCGCGTTAGTGATCAAGATGTCAACTCCCCCCAGGGCTTCGATCGCCGAGTTGATGAACTCGACGGCGCTGTCTGGTGTGGAGACATCACCGACGATGGGAATTGAGTTGGGGACCTCGGCTGCGGCGCTGGTTATGCGGCTCTCGGTTCGGCTGCCCATAGCCACGATGGCGCCTTCAGCAGCCAGAGCTTTGGCGCAACCAAGGCCAAGCCCAGCCGAAGCCCCGGCGACAATCACGCGTTTCCCATCCAGTCCTAAGTCCATAGAAACAAATCTAGTGGTGCTCGGCCCCAAACTGTTGCCTGGGTGGCGGCTGGTGCCGCCGACGGACGTGCTCTAGCCGGATCAGCTTCAGCCGTAGCTAGCGAATCGGTCGGCGTCTTCTGCGGTGCCTGCGATCACCAGAAGATCGCCCTCCGAAACATGAGTGTCTGGAGTGGCGTAGGTGAATCCACGCCCTCCTTGCTTGATGCACACCACCGTGATGCCAAACCGTTCTCGAAGATTGAGTTCTTGCAGTGTTCCGCCGCTCGTTGGCGTCTTTGCTCGAATCTCGGCGAGGACGAAGCCTTCATCCAGCTGGAAGTAGTCGACCACTTGGCCAGAAACGGCGTGGGCGACACGGGCACCCATCTGCTTTTCGGGGAATACGACATGGTGGGCCCCTACCCGTTGCAGGATTCGGCCATGGTCCTCTCGAATGGCCTTGGCCCAGATGTTCTTGACCCCCAAGTCAGACAAGATTGATGTGGCCAGAATTGATGCCTCAACCGCGCTGCCGATGGCAACAACAGCAACATCAAAGTCGGCAGCTCCCAACTGACGCATGGTTTCAACACTGGTGGCATCGGCCTCGCGCACATCGGTGAGCTTGCCTGACCACTCCTGGACAAGCTTGGTGCTGGTGTCGATGGCCAGGACCTCGCTCCCGAGGTCCATCAGGGTCTCGCCAAGGGCAGAACCGAACCGGCCGAGACCGATCAGGAGAACAGAATCGGCTTGGAGGGGAGTGGGCTCATCATCCCCGAGGAAGTGGCTGAAAAATCTATTGCGAGACATGAAGAACTCCTAACGAATGAACATGGACCCTCATCCGACGATGAGTTTTTCTTCGGCATACCGGAATCGGTGCGCCTTGCTGCGTAGAAGCAGGGCGGAACCAAATGTGATCGGTCCAACCCGGCCGACAAACATGAGGGTGATAATCAGTAGCTTTCCCAGCAGACCAAGCTGAGAGGTAACCCCGCGAGTTACTCCCGCGGTGGCGAAGGCAGAAGCAGTTTCAAACAGCAAGTCGTCCAAACCGATGTCAGGTAGCAGGATTGACAGGATGAACGTTGCCGTCCCAATCGTACCCAGCGCAACAATGACCAGAGCCAGTGCCTGGCGTTGCACCGTTCGAGGAATTCGACGTTTGAGGATCGTGACCTCAGGATCGCCGCGAAACTCCGCTAGCGCTGTCCAGACAACGACGGCGAAGGTCGATGTTTTGATGCCGCCGCCCGTCGATGCACTGCTGGCCCCGATCACCATGAGCAAAACCATGACCAGACTCGAGCTTGCATGCAACGACCCTATGTCGATGGTGTTGAAGCCGGCGGTTCGTGCTGTTGCCGATTGGAAGAACGCCGCCAGAAACTTGTCTGCACTACTGAGAGGTCCGAGTGTGTCTGGGTTGGCCCATTCAAGCGCGACTAGCACGGCGGTACCAACACTGAGAAGGGCGGCGGTGGAAATCAGGGTGACCTTGCTGTGAAGCGACCAGGGGCGCGGCCCTCGATCGTTCTTTAGTAGTTCGATAACGACCGGAAATCCCAGTCCGCCTCCAATGAATGCGCCGGCGATTACAAGGCTGACATACCAGTCAGATACGTAACGCTCAAGGCCCCCATCAAGGGTGGAGAATCCAGCATTGTTGAAGGCTGAGACGGCGTGGAAGACTCCAAGGTAGAGGGACTCAGCGATGCTCCGCCCTCCTTCGGCGATGAACCGGATGCTGAGCAAGACAGCCACGACAATTTCGCTGGCGAGTGAGAATCGGATGAGTGCACGCATCACGGTACGAAGTTCGCCGAGGTCGGCAACTCCAATCTCGGTTCCGACCAAACGACCTCGGCTAATGCCAAGCTTTCGACTGAGAAAGACGCTCATGAAGCTAGCCAGGGTCATGATGCCAAGCCCGCCAACCTGGATCAGTCCGAGCACGACGATCTCGCCGAATCTGGACAATCCTGAGCCAGTGTCGACCACAACGAGCCCGGTGACGGTGACCGCGGATGAGGCGGTAAAAAAGGCGTCAATTAGTGACAGGGCCGGCTGACCCGCCTCATGGCTGATCGGTAACCAGAGCAGGACGGTGCCGATCAAGATGAAGGCGGCGAAGGCAGAAACGACGAGTCGGCCAGGGTGGCGGCTGTGTCCTTTCAGTAGTGGCATCCGCTGCACTGTAATGCGAGCTGGATCTAGCAGGATCGATCTGGCATGATTCGCCGGTGGGATTGCAGTTGTTGGGAAATCATTCGTATCGAGCGCTGCGTCATGTGCTCATCGTTCTGGCCGCTTTGATCGGGCTGGTGAGCCCGCTGGCCGCCGGTTTGAGCACCGCAGGCGCGTTAGCTCCAGAGGAAGTTGTGGCCGCTGCGACGCCTGAAGTTCCGGCCGACTCATCGCCTGAAGTTCCGGCCGATACAACACCCGAAGTACCGGTTGGGGCGCCAACAACTCAAGTGCTGCCGGGGGTGAGGGACTCGGTTGTGCGTCTGTACTTTGCTGTCTTTGATCGAGACCCTGATGCGGCTGGGCAGCAATACTGGGTCCAGCGCTACCAGTCTGGGACGTCGCTTTCCAAGATTGCGAACCACTTCATCGAGTCGGCTGAGTGGACTGCTACCTATGGGAACGTTGATGATCGACGTTTTGTCCAGTTGCTTTATGAGAACGTTTTGGACCGACAACCGGACGACGAAGGTTGGGACTATTGGGCTGACCTGCTGGCGTCGGGTGCTCATCGCGCAACCATTTTGCTGGGTTTCTCCGAATCGATTGAGTTTGTTGCCGCCTCGGGAACCGCAAGTGCGGTCGCTCCACCTCACCCGTCTATTCCCGACAATTCCGGGTCGGGTCGGCGGATTGTCTATTCGAACTCTGGCCAGCGGATCTGGATGGTGAACGAGGACGACACGATTCATGACAGTTATCTGGTGTCGGGCAAGAGGAACGCTCCGGTTGCTGGGACCTATCACGTCTATTCCAAGTCGCCCAAGGCGTGGGCTGGACATGGGGGGATCACGATGGAGCACATGGTGCGTTTCGCTTGGGGTAGACGGCTTTCCATCGGCTTCCATTCGATACCTCGCTACGGCAATGGCCAACCAATGCAAGAGGTGGAGGAGCTAGGCACCTACCAGTCAGCCGGGTGTGTCCGCCAGCGAGATGACTTGGCCCTAGCCCTCTATGAGTGGGCTCCGGTTGGCACGCTTGTTGTTGTTTTGCCCTAGGTGGTCAGTGAGCACGCGGCTGATTCTTGACCAAGTCGACGCTCGAAACGGGATTTTTCGGGCGACGGGAGCTACTGGAACCTCGTCTCTGGGCCTTCTGCCGACGCAATTGAGTCATTTGTCTCCCTTACTGACCCCCTTTTGTGTGCCGATTGATGGCAACATGGAGATCGTGATTACCAAGTTGATCGAAGAACTCAAGTCGCAAATCGATGGCAAGGTCATTGACCGGGCCAGCGTCATTGACCACCTCCTGGATCTTCGCCTCGAAGCTGGCGAGCATGCGTACCTCACCACCACCATCGACGAGGTACTTGGGACGGTGCCGGGCCGCAATATGGTCGAGTCTGATTGGTGGAGTTCCACTCTTGCCTCACTTACTGCCTCCGCCGAGCGGTTGCCTGCCTAGCTGTTCGCTGGGCGGCAGCTTGCTTGGCACAATTCACCGGATTGAGGCTCCTATAGATGTCAAGCAGTTTCTCCAAGCTGTTTAGGCGACGGAAGCTGACGGTAGACCTCACGGCAAACAGAACGCTTCAAACAACGAATAACGTCCTTCTTCGACAAGCCCTGCGCCCTCCGCCGCTCCAT
>JAJRQY010000118.1 GCA_024280015.1 Actinomycetes bacterium | reverse complement strand
CTTCGTGGTTGTGATGGCCGGTGCCGTCGAGGGCGACATCGCACAGAGTTTCACGCTGGGCTTCGGTTCGGCCCATCCGCGACCTGTGGGTTTGCACGATGCCAACCTAGGATCGTTGTTCGTACCCGAGTTGCCGCTGTCGGTATCGGCTCTGGTCGATAGGTGGGGCTGAGGTGTACTGACACGACGACGGTCCGTGTCTCGGACAGAAACAGGCTGTGCAGGTAGCAACAGAACGCCAGTGACGAGATATATTTCTTGTTGGATTTCACATGCTCGTGGACCTCGTCGGCGGCCAGGCCGGAGCCAGCAAACAAGCGCCTATCCGAGTGGCCTTGCATATGTTGCGCGTGGTCGCCGACACTACCGGCGCCCGTTGCTGTCGCATATCGCTGATGCTGCCGGTCTCGCTGTTTGGGGGTCGAGGCTGCAGGATGAGGACCCGAATTCATCCATGCTCAATACCGCTTGTGGATTGTTGAAACGGGCGGGGTCTTGCGGTCCACGATGTCGAGCAGCTCGTAGCACGGTTCACATTGGCTTCGAGTTGGTCGTCTGTGCCCGCGTCTTGATTGGTTGAAATAATGACTTCCCTGCGAAGCAGAACGTGCAACCCGTCATGGCAAAAGTCGCCGAGTCGGGTAAATCTTCGCTGTCTGGCGCGGCCTGGCGGCGCATACTATGCTCGTATCGCGGGTCCCTCGACGACCTGTCGGTTAGTTCGTCGCGGTCGAAGAGTCCGCATCAACTAGAGGTTTGTGACCCAGCGCTAGGTGCTCCGAGATGAAGACCATTATTCTCTGTGGCGGGAAGGGGACTCGCATACGCGACGTTGCCGCGAATGCTCCGAAGCCGATGATTCGGATTGGTGGCGTTCCAATCCTCCAGCACATAATGTCGATCTACGGTGATCAGGGTCACAAAGATTTCGTTCTCGCCCTGGGATACAGAAGTTGGGAAATTAAGGAGTACTTTCTCAACTTTGAGGTCGCTACCCATGATCTAGAGATTCGTATGGGCGACGGCCAGCGGTCAGTCAGCAAAGCCAACGGGTCTACTCCTAACTGGCGAATCACGCTCGCCGAGACCGGCCTCGAATCGCAGACCGGGTATCGCATTCTCAAGGTTCGTCAGTACCTCCAGGGGGAGCGGTTCATGCTGACTTACGGAGATGGCGTAGGTGACGTTGACTTGGCCGCCCTGCTCGAGTTCCACATTGCCTCGGGGCGCTTGGCAACCGTGACCGCCGTGCATCCACCTGCTCGATTCGGTGTGCTCGCAATCGATGATGATGGCATCGTGTCAAAGTTTGCCGAAAAACCTCAAACCAGCAAGGGCCGGATCAACGGTGGGTTCTTCGTGTGTGAGCCGGGTGTGCTGGACTATATCGATGACGATCCGATGTGTTCGTTTGAGCAAGGACCGCTCATGCGCTTGGCGGCCGACGGGCAGCTCGCTGCTTTTCGTCATGACGGGTTTTGGATGCCGATGGACACATACCGTGAATACGTCCTCCTCAACGACCTTTGGGACAGCGGGAACGCTCCCTGGTTACAGACGTGATTCACTCCATCGACGGCGGTTTCTACGACGGTCTACGTGTTCTCATCACGGGAGATACCGGTTTCAAAGGATCATGGCTATCGGAATGGTTGATGTCTCTCGGTTCGGACCTGCTGGGAGTATCGCTCCCTCCGGAGGATGTCCGGTCAATGTACGGTGTGTTGCCTGCCGCTCGTTACGAACATGTAGACGCGGACATTCGCGACGAAGACTCGATGGTGCGTCTCGTTGGGGCATTCTCTCCCGATGTGATATTTCACTTGGCGGCTCAGGCCCTGGTCCGCGAGTCGTATGTTTCGCCGGTAGACACAGTGTCCACAAATGTTCTTGGCACCGCCGTTGTCCTCGAAGCAGCACGCCGTTCCTCGGTGCAGCGACCGTGCAGTATCGTCGTGGTGACATCGGACAAATGCTACGCCAATGACGGGTCCGGGGTTCGGTTCGAGGAATCCCATCCGATGGGCGGGCACGATGTCTACTCGGCGAGCAAGGGTGCCGCAGAGCTTGTTGCGGCGAGTTGGAGGTCATCCTTCACTGTAGGTGGCTCGGCTGCGGACTTTCGGGTGGCTACGGCTCGAGCTGGCAATGTCCTGGGAGGTGGGGACTGGGCCATAGATCGGCTGGTTCCCGATATGCATCGGGCCCTGGCGAATGGTGAACCGATCCTGGTGAGAAACCCACTGGCAACTCGACCGTGGCAGCATGTGCTTGAACCCTTGTCCGGGTACCTGCTGCTGGGGATGCGACTCGCAACGGTTGGTGACGTCCAGGAAGGCTGGAACTTTGGTCCTGACGCGGGCGGTGTGAGGAGCGTCGGGGAGGTGTGTGATGCGGTGGTGCGTCACTGGGGATCGGGCGAGTGGACAACCGTCGCGGAAGAAGATGCACTCTACGAAGCGCCCACGCTCGAACTTTCCAACGATAAGAGCCGTGATCGGCTCGGATGGAGGCCGGTGTGGAGCTTTGACGAAACTATCTCGCGTACCGTCGAGTGGTATCGATCCGGTGATGACGTCAACTATTCCGAGAAGGCGATGCAGGAGCTGACTCGTACCCAGATCTCCGAATATGCGGCTGCGGCGAAAAGCAATGGTGGGTCCCAGTCGATGATTCCGAAGGATCGCCCGAGCGATCGATCACGGGAGATCGAGTGAGCCTCCGCCTGATGGTTGTCGGCGGTTACGGATTCATTGGTAGCGCTGTTGCTCGAGCTGCCTCGGCGGCAGGGGTCGAGGTTCAGTCCGTTCATTTCCACCAACCATCGGATCTTCAAAGGAGAGTCGCTGAGTCGCTCGATACAAACCCGGTTCATCGTGTTGAGGTCCCTCCTCACGAGGTCGAGCGGCTCGCTCACGCGCTTGCGGTGTTTTCGCCGAATGCGATCGTGTCGGCCGTTGGCTCAGTAGCGCGCCGTCACACACTTGGCTGGAGTGAACACGTGGCCTCGAACATCGGTTTCCTGGCGGAGCTGATCGATGCCGTAGTGTTGGCCAAACTCCCCGAAATGCCGTCGTTGATCGTGATCGGGTCGCAGTTGGAATTCGGGGACGCAGCCATGCCGTGGACCGAAGATACAATCGGGTCACCGAGCGACGCGTATGGTGCATCCAAACTCGCTGGCACGAATCTTGTAGTTGCAGCTCGCAGCGCTGGCATCGTTAGGACCACCGTCGTTCGAGTCCCAATCGTCTTTGGGTCCGGGCAGGCCCCTCAGATGTTGATACCCCAGTTGATCGTCGCGGCACTGCGAGGCGAGAGAGTTGAGATGAGTGAGGGCACCCAACTGAGACGCACAATCGGGTCAACGAACCTTGCGGGTCTACTGCTGGAACTAGCCGATCGCGCGACTGCCGAGGATCTACCGGCGTTGTTGAACTTGCCCGCATTTGCGGAAATGCCGGTTCGTGAGATCGGTTCTCTCATCCTGCGTCTCGTCGGGAACCCGAGTGCATCCCTCGCATTTGGGGCTCGACCGATGCGGCCGGGTGAGGCGTTGCGCGAGTGGCCTGATGACGAGCTGGCTAAACAGTTGGGATTTCGTATTGATGGTGATGTAGAGACAGCAATGAAGACGACAATTGGTTGGTATCGCTCGAACGCCAGCCTATTCAGTTGATGAGGGAAGTCGGTTGACATGAGTGTTGACGAGGGCGTCGTGATACTGGGGGCGGGCCTAGCCGGGTTGGGGGCGGCGCTCTCCTTGGACGGAGCGCGGGTCTACGAGGCGGAGAACCACCCGGGGGGACACGCGTACTCGCGTCCGTTGGGTGAGTTCCACTTCGATCAGGGGGCTCACATCGTGCACAGCAAGGCTGACTGGTTCCTGCGCACGGTCCAGGAGAATTGCAAGGACATTCACGTCCTCTCCGGCAGCAGTGTGAAAAACGTCTGGAATGGGTCCTTTATCGGATACCCGGTGCAGAATCATCTCGCCGATCTTCCCCTTGATATGCGTACCGCAGCACTGAGCGCGCTTGTCAGGGCCAACGTGGACTCGGTCGGTTCTGAGCCCGAGAACTACGAAGAGTGGGTCCGGTCGAGTTACGGGTCCGTCCTCGCCGATGAGTTCTACGCTGTCTTCACAAAGAAGTACTGGCGCCGGCCGATGGCATCACTCGGAACGGACTGGCTCAGTGGCCGACTGATACCTGCGGATCTCGACAACATCGTGCGTGGGGCGATGGGGGCCGATGCCCAGAGGCAGGATGTTTTCCAAGAGTTCCGCTATCCGAAGCACGGCGGATACTTTGCTTTCTTTGCTGCGGCGTACGACCGTATCGATGTTCGTTATGAACGGCGGGCGGTCGAACTCGATCCGCGTGAGAAGACCGTCGCATTCGAGGACGGATCGTCCGTAGGGTACGAACAACTTGTGTCGACCATTCCGTTGCCGCGTCTGGTGGCCATTACGAAGGACGTTCCATCTGATGTTCGTGATGCAGCTGATAGGCTCCATCACACCAAGCTTCTTTGTGTGAACTTTGTCGTTGATCGCCCGCAGGTTACGGACAACCACTGGTTCTACATATACGATGAGGCCGTCGAGGCGGCTCGGGTGTCCGTGCCGAGCAACCTTGCTGGGTCCAGCTCTTCTCAGTCCGCGGTACAGGCAGAAGTATTTCGCGATCACCGAGAGGAATGGAACCCGGACCTGATCGCGGATTCGGTGGCGGGGTCGTTGCAGGATCTGCTCGGTTTCTCGTCGAACGACATCACCGAGTTTTCGTGGCGCACTGTGTCGCACGCGTACGTCATCTCCGACCGCGACAGGGCGGCGGCGGTCGCCTGCATTCTTGAGTGGTTGGAGGGTGTCTCGGTGTACACAGCAGGTTTGTACGGTCGCTGGCGCTACCTGTGGTCGGACCAAGCAATGGCATCAGGAATTAACGTGGCTGGACTGCTCAAGGAGAAATCAAGTTGAACTCAAGGATCACCGTTGCCCTACCGGCATACAACGAGGAAGAGACCATTGCCAAGGTACTTGCGGAATGCCAGGCCGTGCTGGATGGGCTGCCTAACGAGTACGAGCTCATTGTGGTCGACAACTGTTCAACCGACCGGACAGCAGCGACGGTGGAATCTCTTGCCGCCGGCGATGGGAGGATCAGGCTCATTAGCCACGCTGAGAACCGCCTGTATTCCGGGTCGTGTGAGACGGCGCTTCGTTCAGCCACGGGTGAGTACCTCATCATTATGGACTCGGACGGTCAGATGGTACCGAGCGACATCCCGCTCTTTCTGGCGCGGATTGATGGTGGGGAAGACGTCGTATTCGGGCGTCGAAAGGAACGGCACGACCCTGTCTTCAGGCTCATGTCTTCGAAGCTATTCAATTTCTTGGGAAAGGCATTTCTTCGATATCCGTTTGCAGATTTGAACTGCGGCATCAGGGCGTTTAACCGAAGAGCGATCGATGCCGTCCATCTCAGCCATCGAATAAACATGGCCAACCCCGAGATCTATGTCAAGGCAAGGATCAATGGTTTGGGCATCGCGGAAATGAACGTTCAACATCGAGAGCGGCTCGGTGGAACCACTTCGCACGACTTCGGGAAGTCGTGGCAACTACTTCGAGAAGTGTTGAGATACTTCAATGCCCTCCGACGCGAGCTTGCCAGTGTAAAGCGAGTGGGCTGAGTGCGATGAGTGCGGTCAACCCGAGAAATCTTAAAGACCAGATGACCCGCTGGAATCTGGCGATTACGAGTCTCCTCGTGATCGGGCTCGTGATTCGAGTTCGTTACCTCTGGACTCACCATCTTTGGAATGACGAGATTTCCACTATGCGAGTTGCCAAGATGTCGTGGTCAGACATGTTCGACTTCTTGAGGACCATCGAGCCACACCCACCAGCATCATTTCTGTTCATCAAGGGGACAAATCTTCTCTTTCTTAACCAGCTGCCGGTCGATCAACTCAAGTATGTTGTGCTGACCTGGACGGTGATGATCGGCCTTGTTGCTTTTTGGGCTGTGAAACGCATGTCGTGGATTGCTCTGCCTGTGTTGGCTGGCTTTGCCTTGGTCGCGACCAACCCCCTCTTTGCATATCTGGGCGCCGAGGTCCGGCCCTATTCGCTACTCATAGCGCTCGTTTTTGCTCTCCTGTGGTATTCGGTTCTTTGGATCTCGACGACTCATAGTGGGGTGACACCAGGGCGTAGGGGTGAGGCAGCAATGGTGGCATTGTTGGTGCTTCCAGTGTGGACGCAGTACGCAGGGGTGGTGCTTGTCATCAGCGTAGTGATCGCGATTGAGGTGATTGGTGTCGTTCGTCGGCGGACGCTCGATCTCGTGCTTATGCGGGTGAGCCTGGTCGCGTTGCTGCTGGTAGCGCCACTCGGCATCTTCTTGACGAGACAATTGTCGATCACCGTATCCACTGCACGGACCCCCGTACCGGAATTGATGGGCTATCTCGGTTGGAGCTTTGGTGGCCTGGGTGCGTTGCTGGCTATCGCGGCGATTGTTGTTTGGCTCGGCGAGTTCAGAGGTGCGGTGCGACCGATTGAGGTTGCGACGGACGGATCCGACCACCGGAGCGAGCTTGTCACCATCGGCTGGTTCGCCCTGTTGGTTGTCGGGTTGTTCTTTGTCGGTGTGACAATCGCAAAGGTACTGACCGGGATCCAGCTCGTGAACATGGGGGTTGCGATTGTTCCCGCACTCTTCGCTGTTGTCGGTTTCGCGAGCTTGTTAGCCGCCGTCCGAGAGGCGGCGGTTACATGGATCGTGGTGTTGTCGGTGGTTGTGATGACCCCCATCGCCATCATTGTCACGGACACGCCGTCGGTTCTTCGTCCCAATCGAATCTCGAATGTGGACGTTCTATTCGAGGTCTCGGGGGCGGTCGGGATCGACGCTGGGGCTGGAGACGGTACGCTGCTGATTTCTTTGGACGGCCCGCGGAGTAACGCCTATTTCGCCGCACACGCCCAGGCCCGATTCCCGGCTGCCCGCATCGAGCCAGTCTTCGTGCTCGACTTTGACACGGTGCTCAACAAGACACTCGAATCCGGGATCCAGGACCCCACTATCGACCGTATCGTATTGGTCACGCGGTATGGGTTTGACTATCGGGTCCGTCCGTACATACCCGATGGCCTTCGCGTCGTACAGGTGAGCGACTACGCATGGTTGATGGAGAAGATTGAGCCCGCCGAGATCGAGTAATCGGACGATTTATCGTGAGGTTTCCTGCTGGTACAGTTACTGTCGAGGGCGACAATGACCACCCAGGATAGGGAAAGCCATTTCGTTTACGCGTGCTGACCACATGACAATTGATGAAGCCCGCGTCGTGGCGGACCTTATCGATGACACTACCGATACGCGCCGACAAGTGATGATCGATGTAGGTGCCCACCACGGTGCGTCGCTTGCCCCGATCGCTCTGAGGGGCTGGGAGGTTCATGCTTTCGAACCGGATCCCGATAACCGCGCCTATCTTGACAATCGCTTCTGGAGTACCGCGAATGTGCGGATCGACGGTCGAGCTGTCAGCAATACGACCGGGTCGGGTGCGGCGTTCTTTCAGTCCCCGATCAGCACGGGCATTAGTTCACTCAGCCCGTTTCATTCGTCCCATCGTCAGATTGGGACGGTGCAGACCACCACACTCTCGGACTACTGCCGCGAGCAAGAGATCGCCGCTGTGGACTATCTAAAGATCGACACCGAGGGTCATGACCTTTTTGTACTGCAGGGCTTCGACTGGGACACGATGTCACCGGATGCGATCTTGTGCGAGTTCGAAGACACGAAAACCGTTCCACTTGGTTATGACTTCGATGACCTAGCCGCCTTCCTGATCGACCGGGGATTCCACCTATGGGTGAGTGAGTGGCACCCGGTCATCAAGTACGGTCAACGCCACGATTGGCGGCGCATGAGCAAATACCCCTGCAAGCTCAGTGATCCCAAAGCGTGGGGTAACATTCTCGCTTTTGCCCGCCCGGTCGATGAATCCCGGATGGAGGAAGTGCTTCGTGTCAGAAGCTCGTCAACGTGAGCTCAAGTTGTGCTTCTGGCTAGCTTTCGGAGGATGCGATAGAGGAACGGTATCCGTTGGAGGACACCAACGATGCGCTCGGCCCAGCGATACGCGGCACTGCCCCGAGTAGCTTGCAGCTGCGCCTCAAGGCGCTTGGCCTTTTCTCTTAGTCTCTTGTCTGAACCGGGG
>JAJRQY010000117.1 GCA_024280015.1 Actinomycetes bacterium | reverse complement strand
TGGCTTCGGTCATTTCCGAGTCAAGCAGCGTTCGCTCAACCAGTCCACGTTCCTGGGCCCGGTAGAACAAGCCTCGATCACGACGGATCTCGTGATATTGCAGGTCAACCAACTGGACCCTCGCGTCGTCAAGGGGCAAGTCATGGCGTGCCCGGAAGGCTTCAATGAGATTGTACTTCATGACCCAGTCCAGCTCTCGATCCAGCTTGAACGGATCGGACTCCAGATGAGTCATCACGTACTCCCACATCTCAAGGGCCTTCATTTCGTCATCCGGCAACCCCTTGCTGCTGGCATAGCGCAGAGCACGATTTAGGTACTCACTCTGGATCTCAAAGGCTGAAGCCTCGCGTCCATTGGTCAAGCGAACCTTGCGGTTCAACGTCAGGTCATGGCTGATCTCTCGGATCGCCCGGACAGGGTTCTCCAGCGTCATGTCACGAAGAATGGTGGAGGGGTCTTCGACCATGCGCAAAATGATGGCCATTGCGCCGACCTTCAGGTAGGTCGTGTACTCGCTCATGTTGGAATCACCAACAATCACGTGAAGCCGTCGAAAGTGCTCGGCGTCGGCGTGAGGCTCATCGCGGGTGTTGATGATTGGGCGGCTACGGGTGGTGGCGGAGGAGACGCCTTCCCAGATGTGTTCGGCTCGCTGGCTGACCACGAACTGGGCTCCACGGGCCGTTTGTAGGACCTTGCCTGCGCCGGCATAGATCTGGCGACTCACCAGGAAGGGGATGAGGACCTCGTTGTAGTGGCTCAGGTCATCGTCGCGGGTGGTGAGGTAATTCTCGTGACAGCCATAGGAGTTGCCAGCCGAGTCCGTGTTGTTCTTGAACAGGTGGATCGTGCCGCGAATACCCTCGTCTTTCAACCGATCTTCGGCGGAATCTATCAACTGCTCCAGAATGCGTTCGCCAGCCTTGTCGTGAATTACCACCTGCCCAATGGAGTCGCACTCCGCCGTGGCGTACTCGGGGTGGGAACCAACATCGAGATAGAGGCGAGCACCATTGACCAAGAACACATTGGAGGAGCGTCCCCAGGACACGACCCTGCGGAACAGATAGCGAGCAACCTCGTCAGGGCTTAGGCGTCGCTGACCGCGAAGGGTACAGGTCACGCCATACTCGGTCTCGATCCCGTAAATCCGGCGCTGGTACACGAGGACAAGTTAGCTGCTGGAGGAGCTAAGGGCGTCATCAACCGCATCGTTGTCCAGTCGACGAAAACAACGACCGGTGTGCAGCCGGTCCAAGACCGCCACCTCTAACTCATCGGCTGTCAACTGGCGATCTGGTCCAGCTAGCGATGTCGCGGCCAGCCGGAGGGCACCAGCCAGGTCCAGGCTGCCCAAGTCGGCTTCAGCTAGCCGTTCTCGGATGGCGTCAGCTTCGCCACCAAGGGCAACGAAGCCTTCTTCGTCGGTGACCGATCCGTCATAGCGAATGTGGAAAAGCCGGTCCCCAGACGGTTCAAAGCCAACGGCTACCACCAGAATTTCCACTTCCAGAGGCTTCATCTCGTGGGTGAATATCTGACCAAGCATCTGGGCGTACTGATTGGCCAACGCCTGAGAATCGACGTCGTCGCGGCTGTAGGTAAAGCCCTTCATGTCGGCATGGCGGATACCTGCCATGCGCAGCTGGTCATATTCGTTGTACTTGCCGACGCCACCAAAGGCGATGCGGTCATAGATCTCGGAGATCTTTCGCAGGTTCCGGGATGGGTTCTCCGCACAGGTCAAGATGCCGTCTGCGAACTCAACCGCTACCAAGCTTCGACCTCTGGCTATTCCCTTTTGGGCATAGTCAGCCCGGTCCTTCATGACCTGCTCGGGAGCTACATAGAAGGGCATGCTCATGCGGTCATCTCCTCATCATCTGTTCCTTGACCAGCCACAAGTTCAGTCATGACCAGCTCAAACCGTTCCCTGATCTCTTCTTCGTCGACCCGCTGATACCCATCACTACTGATGGTGGCCACGATCGGATAGATCCCCCGCATCGTGTCTGGCCCGCCGGTGGCTGAGTCTTCATCAGCCGCAGTGAACAGTGCCTTGATGAGCAATTGGACGGTCTGGCCCTGATCGAGTCGGCCGCCGCGACCAAGCTTGATCACGGTCTTGGCGTGCAAGCTGCCCGAGCCTGAAGCGACGTATTCGTCCTCTTCGTAGCGGCCACCAGTCACGTCATAGGCAAAGAGGCGACCCCGGTTTCGACGCTGGTCCCAACCAGCAAACAAGGGGACAACAGCCATTCCCTGCATGGCGGCGGGGAGATGATTTCGTACCATCTGCGAAAGCTGATTGGCCTTGCCCTCAATGGACAGGGAGTGGCCCTCGACCTTTTCGTAGTGCTCCAACTGAAGCTGGAAAATCTTGACCATCTCCAGAGCGGGGCCTGCTGCTCCAGCAATCGCGACCCCGGACCATTTGTCGGCGGGAAACACCTTCTCCATCGTTCGATGAGCGATCAGGTTGCCCGACGTTGCTCGGCGATCGCCTGCGATCACAACACCACTGTCATAGCGACAAGCAACAACGGTTGTGCCATGGGTAATCTGCAGTTGCGAGCTGCTGATTCCGGCCACGGCATTATTGATGGCGTGGCCAGGATCCATGCCTAGCTTGGTAAGCAGATTGGTGAAGCTTGGGCCTGGATCGTCGGTCGTGCTGAACAAGGGTAAGGTCACCCGATAAATCTAGCGCCATCGGAACACTCCGGGGGCCAAACGCCGCACATGCGCACCATGATCGACGACTCAATCTCCCTCCAGAAGAACACGTTTCGACTATTCGGCCTTGCGGGCCTACTCCTGGTCGTCACCATCGTCGCGGGCAAGTTCAGCCTGAGTGGCTCGGTCAAATCGGTCGATGTCCGCCTGTTCGATGCCATAGTCCCCTGGCTCCAAGCCATCCCGGGCTTGAGCAGCTTCTGTGAGCGGGCCACCCTGCTTGGTGCAATACCAATCAGTTACGCCATGATTACAATCGGCGGCTTGATTGTGGCCTTTCAACGTCGCCGGTTCGGTGTTGCTGGCCTCATGGTCGCAGCCCTACTCGGAGCTCACGCATTCCAGCGTGTCATTATTCGATTGGTTGATGGCACTATTCCCGATGGCCCAGATGTGATTGGTAATGCTGGCCCGTATTTCTCCGGCGGGACCCAAAGAGTCATCGTCGTCTTTGGGGTCTTGGCCAGCATGCTCGCTCCTCGCCTGGGCTGGAGCATCCGTACCATCTACGGCATTGCCATCAGCGCTGGACTCTTTGAAGGCATGACTCGCCTTGTCCTTGGACGCCACTGGCCGTTCGATCTGCTCGCAGCCTTTCCGATTGGCCTAGCTATTGTCATGATCTTCCGGCTCGCCCTACCGGTAATGGAAGACTTGACAGATCCACCGAATCACCCTGTTCAGGAGCACTCATGACCAGCTACGCAACCAACGACGAAATCCAGACCGCTCGAAAGCAACTGGAGTCCGCCATCGAGGGCTACAGCCGGCCCGCCGCCTTCGCCGTTGGAATCGCAACCATTGGCGCCAGTGGCTCGGTGCTGGATGTTGCCTACCCGGTTGTCAATCGTGGAGAGAACCACTTTTCTGCTGCGGCTCTAGCCACGGTCCTTTCCCACTCGGGCCAGACTGCTTCTTTCCGGCTGAGCACAGACCAGCTTCAGGCTGCCATCGATCTGGCAAGTACAGCAGCGTCCGTCGATATTGCCCACCCGAACATGACCGCCTGGCAAACCCTGCTTGAGGTTTCTGCTGTCCCGGCCCTTGGTGGACAGCGCCAACTCGTTGCCTGCTTTCTTGGGAGTCTTGATGACAGCCCGACCGATGCCATCGATGCCTATCTTCGACTCCACCTGCTATCCCACCGCTCGGTTCAGCCACTCGGGATGAACATGGACGGCATCTTTGGGGTGCTTCGTAATGTTGTTTGGACCAACCTTGGTCCGTTCGAGGTCGAGGGCTTCGAGGCCGTGCGACTTGGCCTCAAGGCACTGGGCCACCAGGTGCAAGTACATCTGATCGACAAGTTCCCACGCATGCTGGATTATGTGGTTCCAAGCGGCGTGCGTATCGCTGATGCCAACCGGGTGCGTCTAGGAGCGCACCTGGCCGAAGGAACCACCGTCATGCACGAGGGATTCTGCAACTTCAATGCTGGCACGCTTGGTGCATCCATGGTTGAGGGACGAATCTCCGCCGGGGTGCTGGTTGGGAACGGCTCAGACGTCGGCGGAGGCGCGTCAATCATGGGCACCCTGTCCGGAGGTGGCCAAGAATCCATTCGTGTTGGTGAAGACTGCCTGCTGGGTGCCAACTCTGGCCTCGGCATCTCCCTAGGCAATCGGTGTATCGTCGAAGCCGGCCTGTATCTGACCGCTGGCACCCTGGTTCAGCTGCCAGACGAAAGCATCGTTGCTGCTCGCGACATTTCTGGTGCCGATGGACTCTTGTTCCGGCGTCATTCACAAACTGGCGCTGTTCAGGCTCTCGCTCGGGACAAGGCCAGCTGGAAGGGCCTCAACGAAGACCTCCACTCCAACTAGCGAACGTGTACCCGCCCCACCTCGACCACCCGACCCACCCCGAACTGGCACCGTCCTGATGTCGCATACGGGTCGCTACCGGTGCCAGGTCGTTGCTGGAGTGACCACGGGGGCTATTGGCCACCCTTTTGGATATAGCTCTTCACGAACTCTTCAGCGTTGGTCTCCAGGACTTCATCGATCTCATCCAGCAGATCATCCAACTCGGCCTTGAGTTCTTGGCCAGACCCACTACTGGAAACGGTCTCAGACGCTTCCTGCTTGGACCGTTGCGGGGTCTTTTTGATTCGCTCTCGCTCAGCCATCACATGCCTCCGGTCATCAGCTCTGAAGATTATTGAGAAGCTCTGCCACCGTGTTGCTGCTCTCCAGAATTGCACCAACGTGCTCTACCGTACCCCGAGCAGGCTCCAGCATGGGTACACGACGAAGAGGCTCCTCCCCCATGTCAAAGACAATGGAGTCCCAATTGGCACTCACGATGTCTGAGGCGAAGCGTTGCAAGCACTTCCCCCGGAAATAGGCCCGAGTATCTGAAGGCGGTTCAAAGCGGGCGATTTCCGCTTCAGCATCATCGACCAAGCGTTCCAACCCGACCCGAGCAGCCAAGCACTTCTCCGGCCTCAAGTCGTGGTACTGCAAGTCCAAGGCCCGCAAGCGAGGGTCACCCCAGTCACAGTCGTGACGCTCCCGAAAGCCTTCAAGAAGCCGCAGCTTTGCCACCCAATCGATCTGGGCAGCCATGGACATCGGGTCCCGCTCGAGTCCAGTGAGGACTTCTTCCCAGCGCTCAAGCACCATGGCACCGGATTCTTCGCCAACGGACTCCAATCCGTACTTCTCAGCCCACTCACAGGCTTGGCTGAACAGATCCATCTGGATCTCCAAGGCGGTCGCCCGCGTGCCGTCAGCGAGCAGCAGGGGCTCGGCCAGGCTCAGGTCATGACTGACGGCGTGCATCGCGACAACCGGCTCGGCCAGCGGATGCATTCGCTCAAACGCATCGTCTTCCAACATGGCCAAAAGGATCGACGATGTTCCAACCTTCAAGAAGGTGGCGACCTGAGACATATTGGCGTCACCAACAATGACATGGAGACGGCGGTATTTCCGGCTATCGGCGTGGGGTTCGTCTCGAGTATTGATGATCGGCCGCTTCAAGGTGGTCTCGAGCCCAACCTCTTCTTCGAAGTGTTCAGCTCGCTGAGTCAGCTGGTAGGGGATGACCGTCCAGTCCAGACCGGGAATCTCGCTGCCGACCTTGCCCGAACCGGTAAAGATCTGGCGGGTAACAAAATGGGTGGTCATCCCCGCGATGACCTGGCCAAAGGGCAACGACCGGTCAACAAGATAGTTCTCGTGAGTGCCGTAGGCATTGCCCTTTCGATCGGAGTTGTCCTTGTAGAGAACCATCTCCTGACCAGGCCCAAGTATTCGGGTTGTTGCCGCCATCGAATCAATAGCAATCAACTCAGCCGCCCGGTCATAGAGCACAACCGCCAACGCATCACGACACTCTGGAGTTGAGATCTCCGGATGGGCATGATCGACGTAGTAGCGCGCCCCATTGGTCAGAACAGTGTTGACCAGATGGGTTTCGACCTCCGGCGGCAGCGCGAACTCCGGTGCCTCCTCGCGAGCGTCAGCACCGGGAGACTCATCGGTGAAGTCCCAGACAACCGAATCATGGTTGTCCGGATCAGACCTCGAATCAACGCGTGAGGTAGCAGGCTCGATCCCACCCGGGTCCGATGCCAGATAGGCGTTAATCAGCATGGAAGAAGCGGCAACCGGGTTCCACTCTTGAACCCCCCGCAACATGATTCCGTATTCGGTTTCGATACCAACAATCTTGGGGATCGCCATTGTCAGAGATACTGACCCGGGGCGATCTGTTCGATGGTCTTTCCACCAGCCTTGTCGCCATCATCTTGTTGCACGAGGGTGCGGACATAGACAATCCGCTCGCCCTTCTTGCCCGAGATCTTGGCCCAATCATCGGGGTTTGTCGTGTTCGGCAGGTCTTCGTGTTCCTTGAATTCCTGAGAAACCGAGAGCAACAGGTCTTCGGTCTTGATGCCCTTCTCGCCACAATCCAGGAAGCGTTTCACTGCCAACTTCTTGGCCCGACGAACCACATTCTCAATCATGGCTCCGGAGGAGAAGTCACGGAAGTACAGAATCTCTTTGTCACCGTTGTGATAGGTCACTTCAAGGAAGCGGGTCTCATCATCGGCCCGATACATGTGCTTGACCGCGGCATCAATCATGGCCGTCACCGCATCGTCACGGTGGGCAACATCAACCAGCTCGCTCTCATGAATTGGCAGGTTTGTTGTGAGGTAACGAGCGAAGATTGGGACGGCGGAAAGCTCGGTCGGACGCTCAATCTTGATCTTCACATCCAAACGACCCGGTCGCAGGATGGCAGGATCGATGAGGTCTTCTCGATTGGAGGCGCCAATCACAATGGTGTTCTTGAGGGTCTCAACACCGTCAATCTCGGCCAGGAGCTGAGGAACGATGGTGTTCTCCATGTCCGAGCTGATTCCACTCCCTCTGGTCCGGAACAGACTTTCCATCTCGTCAAAGAAGATGATGACGGGAACGCCCTCTTCAGATTTCTCTCTGGCCCGTTCGAAGATCATCCGGATCTGGCGTTCGGTTTCGCCGACATACTTGTTGAGAAGCTCGGGACCCTTGATATTGAGGAAGTAGCTCTTGGCTTCTTCGTCACCGTTCCTCTCGCCGACCTTGCGTGCGAGCGAAGCGGCAACAGCCTTGGCTATGAGGGTCTTGCCACAGCCAGGCGGGCCATAGAGCAAGATCCCCTTCGGTGCGGGCAACTCATGCTCAGCAAAAAGCTCCGGCTGCAAGAAGGGCAGCTCGACCGCGTCGACGATCTTCTCGATCTGTTCGTCCAAGCCACCAATGTCGTCGTAGCTGACGTCAGGGATCTCTTCAAGCACGAGGTCTTCAACATCGACCTTGGGCAAGAGCTCGGTGACCAGATTGGAACGAGGATCCAAGAGCAGGACGTCGCCATTGCGCAAGGCAACCTCAGACAGACGCTCGGCAACGTCGACAACCCGTTCCTCGTCGCCTCGGCCGATAACAATGGCCCGATTGCCGCCGTCGAAAATCTCCTTCAAACTGACAACCTCACCGCTGCGATCAGGTTCGCGAACCTGCACAACATTAAGTGACTCGTTCAAGACGACTTCTGCGCCAACGACAAGCTCGGCACGGTCAAGGTCAGGATGGGACTCGACCCGCATCTTTCGACCATTGGTCTGTACGTCGATTGAGCCGTCGTCATTGGTTCCAAGCAGCGTGCCATAGGCCGAAGGCGGCTGGGCCAGCTTGTCTACCTCTTCGCGAAGGCCAGCAATGTGGTCCCGCGCTTCGCGCAAGGTGTACGTCAGCTTCTCGTTCTGGCTGACCGCCTGAGCGAGCTGAGCCTTGGTGTCCAGGAGCCGCTCTTCCAGAGTGCGGACACGACGAGGCGCGTCTTGAAGACGGCGGCGGAGGGTTACAACTTCCTCTTCCATCGCCTTCAGCTGCTGTTGCAGCTCGGCCATTCCTGCTTCATAAGCAGTTAGCCGACGTTCGTACTCGGACTTGTTAACGGCAATCCTCCTAGCCAGAGTCAGACAATAGCTTCCCTATCGGCCCGAAGAAGACCACATCAACACAACGTCACACAACAAGGCGGCCTACGGCACCGTTCTCGGGGAAGCAGGTGACGTCATTTCGAGGATGAAGGCCAGTGTTCGAGCCTCATCGCGCCATTCTTCGTAGCGGCCGGTCGGCCCTCCATGGCCTGCGCCCATTTCTGTCCTCAGAATGATCGGTTGAGTCCCTGTTGTGTTCTCGCGCAGGGCCAGAACCCACTTTGCTGGTTCCCAAAAGCCGACTCTGGGGTCGTGCAACCCTGCGGTGGCATACACGGCCGGGTAGTCAGCTGAACCGACATTTTCCAACGGGGCGTAGGAGCGCATGGCCTGATAGATCTGCTCTGACGTTGCCGGGTCACCCCACTCTTCCCACTCGGTAACCGTGAGGGGCAGGGTGGTATCCAGCATGGTGTTGATGATGTCAACGAAGGGGACCTGCGCTACCACCGTGCGGAAGAGGTCCGGGGCCATGTTCATGACCGCTCCGGCCATGAGTCCACCGGCTGATCCCCCGCGCAAGGTCAGCTGCTCTGCCCCCGCAATACCTTGTGCGACCAGGTGTTCGCCAGCGGCAACAACATCGTGAAAGGTGTTGGCTTTGTGTTCAAACTTGCCTGCTTCATACCAACCTCGACCAAGCTCACCACCGCCGCGGGCGTGGACTAGACAGACAACAAAGCCGCGGTCCAAGAGGGAGAGTCTGGCGACAGAGAAGCCCGGGTCTTGTGAGATCTCATACGCTCCGTAGGCCCCGAGTACCGCGGGGCCCGCATCTCCCACTTGCAGAAGTTCGGCGCGGTCAATTCTGGCTACCAGGCTGAGCGGAACTTGGGTTCCGTCAGTCGATGTCGCCCATTCACGCCACGTCCGATACTGGCTGGCATCAAAGTCGCCCATGACCTCTTGTTGCTTCAGCAAGACTCGGTCACCAGTACCCAGGTCAATGGTGAACAAGGAGCTTGGTGTGACCATCGATGTGTAGCCGTAGCGGAAAAGGGAGGTGTCGGTGCTTGGATTTGCTCCTGGCCACACGGCATAGACGGGTTCGGGCTGTTCGATCACTCCGAAGGCGGCAAGGTTGACTTCTGGGTCATCGCCAAGAGCAGACCAAGGAGCGAAGGAGAACCGGGTGAGTCCCTCTGCCCGCTCAAACAAGATCAGGTACTCATCAAGGATCTCGAATCCGGTGAGCATGACGTCATCGCGGTGAGGAATCAGGAGCTGCCAGTTGTCCAAGGCCAACGAGTGGTTGTCTTCGCCCGCACCCGAGGGAGTCGTCATCAGTTTGAAGTTTTGGGCGTCATGGTTGGTGAGAACAATGAATCGATCTTGATGGTGTGACAGCCCGTACTCCAGCCCTTCAGTCCGGGCTTGTACACAGAATGGTTCCGCCGTTGGATTATCTGCGGGGATCAGCCACACCTCATCGGACAGGGTGGACGAAGAGCCAATGTGGATGAATGAATCATCTCGTTCTCGGCCGACCCCGCACCAGAATCGTTCATCAGACTCTTCAAAGACCAGCACGTCCTGGTCCAGATCAGTGCCGAGACGGTGGCGCCAGACCTGATAGGGGCGGTGAGCCTCATCCAACCGAAGATAAAAGAAGGTGACATTGTCGATAGCCCACGCTGACCCCGCCGAGCAGCCAGGCAGAAAATCAGCTAGGTCAACATTGGTGGCCAGATCTCGTACCCGGATATCGAAGCGTTCTTCACCGGAGCGATCCTCACCCCACAAAAGCAGGCGGTGATCGGGAGAGACTTCGAACACCCCGATGTCGAAGTATTCGGTGTCAGCAGCAACAGCATTCTCGTCAAAGAAGACCTGTTCGGCGTCAACAGCCGTCGGGTCCGAGATCGCATGGTCAACCTCTAGGCCTTGGCTAACGCGCCTGCGACAGTGGATCCCGTATTCCTTACCTTCTTCGCTCCGGGAGTAGTAGGACCAGCCATCCTTGACAATTGGCACACTCAGATCAGTCTCCTTGACCCTCCCCTTGATCTCTTGGAACAGGGTCTCCTGCAGTTCCTTTGTTGGGGCCAAGATGCTGTCGGCATAGGAGTTTTCCGATTCAAGGTGAGCAATAACTTCGGGATCGTCGCCGTCACGAAGCCATCCATAGAGGTCTTCAACTGTTTCGCCCCAGATGGTTCGCGACTCGGGCCTTGCCTGCGGAGAAGGCGGCTGCATTGCTGGGGATGAAGATGCTGGGGATGAAGATGCTGGGGATGACGCGGTGTTCGAAAGGTTGCTCACTGGGGACCAGGATAGGTTTGAGGCCTCATGACTGAAACAAGAACCAAAACCGAATCAGGAACCACGAGCGGGCCGAAGGTCTCGCACCCACAGAATGTGTTTCAGCCAGAGCCGGGGAGCTGTCAGGTCGTCCTGGTTCGTCACGGCCAATCAGCGGCTTTCGTCGAAGGAAAACCCTTCGATCTTGTTGCTGGCCACGGAGATCCTCCCTTGTCGACCTTGGGACGTTGGCAAGCCGACCGGGTTGGAGAGCGGCTGGCCAGCGAGCCGATCGATGCCATCTATGTCAGCTCACTGACCCGCACCCACCAGACCGCCGCTCCCTTGGCCAGCAGACTGAATCAGACGCCAATCCGCGAGGATCGCTTTCGGGAAGTCTTCCTTGGTGACTTTGAGGGCGGCCTATTCCGCCAGAAAGTGGCCGAGGGCCATCCAGCAATCGCAGCCTTTCGCCGGGATGAGGAGTGGAGCCGGATTCCCGGTGCGGAATCCAATGCCCAACTTCAGGCCCGAGTAGTCGCTGCCCTGCAAGACGTTGCCGCTGCTCACCCCGACCAGCTCGTTGCCGTCTTCTGCCATGGTGGCGTCATTGCCTCGCTCCTGTCCTACGCCCTTGCCCAGAACAACTTCACCTTCATGGGTGTTCGCAACGCCTCATTCAGCCTGCTCGCAATCGAGTCGACCAGGTGGCATGTTCGTAGCTTCAATGACACTGCTCACTGCGGCTCCCTCACTGCTGATGCTGACCCGCCAACTTGACCTAGAAGCCCGTCGCCAGAGCCAACGATTGAGTACTTCCTCCCATCCACAAGGAGCCCCCTGATCCATGCGGCAACAATACCTAGGATCAAAACTGGTCTCATACACCCCGAATACCATCACGTACGGTATTGTCGGGGGCACGGATTGTGGTTTATTGGGCGGCCACGAAGGTGGCGATGGCGGAGTTTCTTTGGCGAAATCGAAAAAGGGTGGCGGCGGCCACGCTACTTGGAGGGTCAGCGATGCTGGCTCTGCTCGACGCGGTCGCTCGGCCAGATGAACCAGCCTTGGTCTGGATTGGCTTTGCCTTCCTTGCTTTCAGCGTTATTGGTGCTTCCCTCGACCTTGAACGCCTGGGAACTCGGGGGCAGCTTGTACCACCACTACTCGTCGTTGTCTTTGGTGGCCTCGCAGTCTTAATAGCCGACAGTGCATCAACCGCCTATGCCCCTGTCGGGTTCTCCATCCTGGTTTCGGCGACCCTGGTCTATGTCGGCTTTGTTCTCGCTCCCGGTTGGGCCCTAGTCGTCTCACCCATCTTGCTTGGCTCACTTTTCTTGGTAAAGGTCGAGGAACCCGAACGGATCACGCTGGCCCTCCCCCTGCTGGCGGTGCCCGTCTCGGTTCTTCTGGCAGAACTCGTCTCCATGCTGACGTCTCGAGCAGAGCGTGATGCCCACCGCAGCTCCGTACGTCTCCAGCGCCTCACCCAGCTCGAAGATGTGCTTCGACGCTTCCGCCGCCCGGGTTCCATCACCCAAGCAGCCCAGCAAGTAGCCGAAGCCGCCCTAGAGATCTTTGGTGTTGAGCGAAGCACCGTTGTCTTGCGAGATTCCACCGGCCAACTCATTCCCGTATCACTTGGTCCTGTTTCCAAGAATGAGCCAGACGAGGCAACCGCTGGCCTGGTCGCGGAGACCATCAATGGCGACGAACCAAAGATCGTGCCGACGGGAACGAACGGCGACATGCTTGTCCTGCCGCTTCCAGCCGCCGAAGCTCCCGCCGGAGCTGTCCTGGTCTACCCCGTACCATCAGATGATCCTGCGTTCACGCTGGACCTTGCCCGCCTATTTGGCGTTCAGGTCGGAATAGCAATCGAGCACCTCTATGTCATTGATGAGCTGGCAAGAGAGTCAACTCGTGATGCCCTGACAGGTATTGGCAATCGCCGCCATGCCGACAAGTTGCTGGAATCGTTACAGCCCGGTGATGCACTGGTCATCCTTGACCTCGACTTCCTCAAAACCGTGAATGACACCCTGGGTCATGCGGCCGGTGATCAGGTTCTGCAAGAACTCTCCGCCCATCTGCAGCACTGCCTGCGTGATTCGGACATGTCGGCAAGGCTTGGAGGCGACGAGTTCTTGATCGTTGCCAGACGGGCCCACGCCGACCCCTTAGCTGTTGCTGATCGAGTACTAAGTGGCTGGCAGGGCAAGGGTGGCCTGACCACCCTGTCTGCTGGTGTTGCCCTCCACCAGGCTGAGGCCAAGACCGCAGACACGTTCGATCGAGCAGACGCAGCTCTCTATCAAGCCAAGGCAGCGGGCAAGAACCAAGCATGCCTGTGGGGCAAGAGCACGGCCAAGACTGAGCGCCGCAGCGGACTCGTTGACTGACTGGTCCACGTAGATAGCCAACCACTACCAAAGCTGACTAACGCTGCTCAAGCAACATCCTCTACGGTGATCGAGTGGGCCAAGCTCCCGCTCCGAACTAAGAGGGTTTGCCATGTCACAAGATGCTCTTGACGCAGAATTACTCCATCGCAAGCAGCGCCTCGCTGCATCATTCCGATTGTTTGGTCGTTTCGGTTTCGACGAGGGCGTAGCAGGTCACATTACGGCCCGCGACCCCTCTGACCCCACCCGATTCTGGGTCAACCCGTTTGGTCTGAGCTTCAAACAGATCAAGGTCTCAGACCTGATTTGTGTTGATCACACTGGCGCAGTCGTTGTCGGGGACCGGCCGGTGAACCAAGCAGCATTTGCCATCCACTCCCGGGTACACCTCGCCCGACCCGATGTCATTGCGGCTGCCCACGCTCATTCTCTCTATGGCAAGGCGTGGTCGGCGTTTCGCCGACCACTGGACCCCTTGACTCAGGATGCGTGCGCGTTCTATGAAGATCACGCGGTGTTTGATGATTACACCGGAGTGGTTCTTGATCTGGCTGAGGGAGACCGCATAGCTGCGGCGCTTGGCGACAGGAAAGCCACCATTCTGGCTAACCACGGGAACCTCACGGTCGGGGCCTCGGTTGAAGAAGCCGTGTTCTGGTTCATCACGATGGAGCGAACGTGCCAGGCACAGCTCCAGGTCGAAGCCGTCGCTCGGCACGAACCAGTCTTGATCCGCCACCAAGATGCGGTAGCGGCACGAGAAACTGTTGGCAGCCCCGAGGCTGGTCGGTTCAGCTTCGCGCCACTGTGGGACTGGATAACAGAGATCGAGCCTGACCTTCTCGACTAGACAGCCAAACAAGAGGCGCGGGCCGTCGGCCTGCTGGATGGGACCTGCAGTCCTGGGGCTACAGCACCGAGCGAAGCGGTGCTACATCGCTGGGCTCGATCACGATCTCTTGTTCGGGAGCCTCTTGCGGCGTCGGGTAGAGCTGAACAATGGCAGCGTCCACCTGCTGCTTGACACCAGCGAGCGGCAGAACGTTAAGCACTCCTTGGCCATTCTGCAAGATATCCACCAGCTCAGCGCCACTTCGAGCAAGTACCGAACGCGATCCGTTGATGACGAGGTTGGCCGAAGCAACATCCTCACCGAGCTGGGTTCGCAAGTAACCAAAGGCGTTGCGAACCGCTTCCAACTTGAGGCCAGCGTCCAGTAGGGACTTAACGACCTTGAGTTCCAACAGGTCCTGATAGGAGTAGAGCCGCCGGGATCCACTACCTGTTGCCGGAGTAAGGCTTGGCTTGATCAGATCGGTTCGAGCCCAGTAGTCGAGCTGACGATAGGTGATGCCAACAATCTCTGCTGTGCGCTTGCCGCTGAAACTTTGTGTTACCGACACGGAAATCTCCCTGACCCATATGGGCGAATCATGCAGTACCCACCTACCAGCAATCGCTTGGATCACCCCTAGGTAATTACAAACATGTCATGAACGTTCACGGATCGTAGCGAGCTTCGCGCGCCGAGTCAACACTTTCGCGCGTTCCGCGCGTGAAGAACCGCTGTCTGGGATGTTTTCATCGTTGGTGTTGGTACCGGATTAGCCTCAATCTGCTGTGCTACCACCCAACCATCTCCTCGCCGAACTCCAAACCGTCCTCGATCATGTGTGGGCCGACGCCAGCGATCAGCCACAGGTGAGCAGCTATGTCGATGTCTCTGGTGGCCGGGGGGTTTTCAGCAGGGTTTTTGCGGTCGATCTGACCTGGTCAGCTAGCTCAGCAAAGCATGGGCTGCACTCGACGCCGCGACCAACAGTGGTCGTGGTCAAGCTGGCAGCCCTAGGGGCAAACCGAGAGGCTGCCATTGCCAGCGGCGCATACGCCCGCGAAGCCCTGGCCTATCAACACCTCCTCCAGGATTCCCCTATCGCAGTCCCCCTCTGCCATGGCATCAGCACCTGTGCCGATGGTGCCGTCGACTTCGTGTTGGAGGACCTGCGTTCGGGCCGTTCGGTCGATCAGATCGAGGGGCTCGGTGTCGCTGATGCCAAGCTCGTTGTTCAAGAACTCGGTCGCTGGCATCACTCTTCGCGTCGCGACGAGCTTGCCGAGCTTGGACGCTCGGTGCATCTCCGACGCTCAACACCAAGTCTGCTCAAACCAGAGGGTCTACTCAGGGGACTACAGACACTACGCGAGCGCTGGTCAGATCTTTTGAGCGAGCAGCAGATCCAGAACTTCGCCCGACTGGTGGAACACCACAGCGAGCTGGTCAATGCCTTTGACCAGAATCCGGTTTCGCTCTGCCACGGCGACGTACGGGCCGACAACCTGGTCTTTGACCACGACGGCAGACCGGTTGTTTTCTACGACTGGCAACAAGCTGCCCTCCAACTTGGTGAAGCCGATCTCGCTTGGCTCTGCGCCACCAGCCTTGAGCCGACGGTCAGACGAGGAGTTGAGCGCGAGCTTTGCCAACTCTTTGCTGATGCGTCGGGAGAACCGTCCGGCCCGACTTGGGACCGCTACCGATCTGCGCTCGTCTTGCCGGGACTAGCCGTGCTGTTCTTGGCCCAGCGTGAGCTGGACTCCGAGCGGGCACGCCGCTTCGTTGCCGCCAGCTTGATCCGTATCGCCGCCGCCATCGATGATCATGAGTTGGCCGACTAAGACAACCCTTTGTGAGGAGGTCAGTCCCCGTCTGGCTTGGGATCGTCTGGCTTGGGATCGTCTGCCTCAGAATCATCAGATTTGAAGTCATCGGGGGTGACATCAGCCAAGAACTGGCGAAGCTCTTCCACCATCTGTTCCTCGTTGCCCCCTTCTTCTTCCTCTTCGATGCCAGCCTCATCAATCACGATGTCCTCAGCAAAGATCGGGGCCGAGGTCCGCACCGCTAGGGCTATGGCATCTGATGGTCGAGCCGAAACAATCTGTTCATCCCCCGCAGCGTCCATGATGTGCAGGTCGGCAAAGAAGGTTCCTTGGTCAAGCTCAGTGATCACAATGCGATCAACAGTTGCCCCGAGGTCGGTCAACAAGGTGAGCAAGAGATCGTGAGTCATCGGGCGCGACGTCTCGGTTCCCGACAAGGCCAGGTCGATGGCGTGGGCTTCAGGACCACCGATGAAGATCGGCATTGTTCGATGCTGACCTTCGGTCTCTCGAAGAAGCAAGATCGGCGCATTTGTTGGCATCTGGACCCGGACACCAACCAATTCCATTTTGACGGCCATGACCCAAACCTAGCCGCGTTGAGATGGAAGCAGCTCTCGGACCATCTGACGGATGAGAATTGCCCGAAGCTCTGAAGAGGTCTCAACCAGGTCGGCCAGGGTGGCAAGAGACTGTTCGCGGGCGGCAGGATCTCTCCGGTGCATCATTGGTTCAACAACCTGAGTCAGCAAGCTGACTTCGTGTTCGGCGCTTATCTTGAGGGTTCGAAGGTGTCGTGGCTCCAGGCCATGCTCAACAAATTTGGCCGCCAGCCGGGCCAACAACAAGGCCTCGCCGTCATAGAGCACCGTCGGACCGATCATGCGACCAGACAGGAGCCCAAATCGTTCTAATTCATTAAGTGTCTCGGGGCTACATCCGGAGGCCTCGGCCAATTCATCCTTGGTCATTGCCGCATTGCTTCCAATGCCCGGCGAACCAATGCCTCGTCGATCCGTGATCTTGGCGTCTTCGGTTGCTCGCGCCTCAGGCGCCGCAGAGGACTGCTCAGTGGTGAGGGCTGTCTCTGCTACCTCCGCCCTTACTACCGATGCCTCTGTGTCGTCGTCGGTGACGGTCTCTGATTCGTCGCCGTCGGCAATAGAAGGCTCTGACTCGACGGCTACTGGTGCTATATCGGTTGATTCAGTCGCCGCAGGCTCGCCTGGTCCTGAGTCTTGGGCCTGGGCCTCGTCGGCGCCAGCGCCGGGCCCCCTGTTTGCATCGTCGACGGTTGACTTGGCGTAGGGTCGCCCCGTCCTTGGTGCGGGACGCGGCGGTTCAACATCGAGCCCCCCAAACGGTAACGAAGGACTGCTGTCAATCTCGTTCACGCCTTCGAGATCCCCCGACTCCAACCGGCTTCGGATGACCTTGAGTGGCAGGTAATGATCGCGCTGTTGTCGCAAGATCCACTCGAGACGATCCAGGTCCGCTTGGAAAAAGCGTCGATAGCCAGATGGGGTGCGTTCGGGACTGACCAAGCCCTTGCTTTCCAAGAACCGAATCTTCGAGATCGTGACGTCAGGGAACTCCTCTTGGATGATCGACAAGATTTCGCCAATCGACCAGTGGTCGCTGTCCCTCTGGCTCACGCTCCGCCTCCCAGGGCGACGTAGACAAGCTTGAACTTGCCAATACGTAGCTCATCTCCGTCGGCCAAGACTGCTTGGTCGACGCGATCCAGATTGACGTAGGTGCCATTCAAACTTCCGACATCCACAACCTCGTGTCCCCCCGGAGTGCGCCGAATCTCGACATGGCGCCGTGAGACAGTGATGTCATCCAAAAAAATGTCGCTTTCGGGGTGGCGCCCAATCTGCACACAAGCCGAATCGAGCTCGATCCTGCTTCCACGCTTGGGACCCTGCCGAACCACGAGTAGTGCGGTCGCGGTTCCTACTTCGGGTTCTTCCACAACCGAGGAGACATCCGCCGTTGCCTCAAAGGATCGGGTTTCGTCACCCCCGCGGTTCACAATCTTCGAACCGCACGAGGAACAGAAATTTGCTCCTAGCGGGTTGTCATATCCACAACTTCCACACGCGCCCCCAGCCACAACGACTACCCCTCAGTCAGATCTCGGTAGGCAGCGGCATCAAGGAATCCCTCAAGAACGGCACCCTCGGGCATCTCGATGACGCAGATCCAAGCCTCCCCGTACGGGTCTTCATTGAGCCGTTCGGGAGTATCGGCCAACTCTCCATTGGCCTCGACCACGGTCCCGGCTACTGGTGCATACACGTCAGAGACGGATTTGGTTGACTCGACCTCACTCATTGCTCCGCCCGGCTCGACGGCGCTTCCAATTTCTGGAAGCTCGACAAACACCACATCACCCAAGGCGTCCTGGGCATAGTCAGTGATTCCGATGCGAACACGGTTGCCGCCTTCGAGCTTGAGCCACTCGTGATCGTTGGAGTACAGGAGGTCGTCGGGAACGTTCATGGTGAAGAATTTACCTGACTTGAGAGTCGAATTTCTCGAAGAGATGAAGGTACGTACTGAAAGAGTAAAGAAAACCAGGCGGCGGCGATTCCGGGCACAGCAAACATCCAGGAAAGGACCCGTAGCAAACCAGCATAGGAGAGACTGCTCTGTCCGCCAAGAAAGAGCGGTACAGCAAACATGAGAAGAAGCGCCCCGGTCTTCCCAGCCCAGGTGACATCAAAGGGCGGAATGCCAGTTGCCCCAAGAATCAAGGCGGCAATGGCAACAATTCCCTCGCGACCCAGGATCAGTATGGCAATCAACAGCGGGATCGAACCGTCAACCAAGATGACCGTGACACCAACAAGAAACAGGAGGCGATCGACCGTTGGATCGAATAGGCGGCCAAACTCACTGGTCTGGTTAAACCGGCGAGCGACGTAGCCGTCAACCCAATCCGTTGCCCCCAACCCACCAAGAAGCCAAGCCGCAGCTCCCCGCTCGTGTTGGGAGAGAAGCAGCCAGACGAAAATAGGGATACACAGAAGCCGGATCAAGGTGATCAGGTTGGGCCAGGTCAACGTGTCTTGTTTGCTGAAGGTCACCCTGGTCGGATTCGTTGGCACCAGCGGACTCCTTTAGGGCCGGTAGAACAAGGAGACGCCATTAATCCGGTCATCCACTTGCAGTTCATAGCCCGACACTGCCAGGCGGGCAATCATCTTGTCACGATCTTCAGCCGAGACCTCAACCACATCCCGATCAACAATCAGCAGGGCACGAACATTCACCAGGTCAAAGATTGGACTAGGAGCGCGCGAACCATCGAGCGGGTAGAGCCAGTAGCGCTCAGACAGGACCGTAAGCCCCGACGTTGATGATCTGATGGCTACATCAGGATCGAGGGTGCTCACCGCATCAAGAATGGCCTGATCTGTTGGGTCGACCTCGGACCACTCCCAGGGCTTCTGGTAGGGCGACAAGGGAGACTGACTCACCGACAACATCCCAGCGGCAATCACCACCGTGGTCAAAACTCGAGCATCAACAAAGACCCGAGTAACGCCCATCTCACCCAGACGATGGAATGCGTGAGTAGCAGCGATGAAGACGAAGGCCAGAAGCAGGGCGCTTCGTTCGGCGAAGGCGCCAGAGTTCTGGACATCGGTGATGAAGTACAGAGCACCAAGCGGGACAGCAGGTAAGAAATGCCGCATCGACAAGAGGGGCAGGAAAATGACCGGTGCGAGCAAGCCAACCATCAGCGCCACATTGTCCTGGGCCAACAAGTCACCCAATAGCATGATCGGGTGGCGTAGGCCTGTCAGGCCAGCCTCGCCCAGTGAGTCACCATAGGTTCCGTATTGGCCACCAGTCACAACCGCGTCAGTCACGATGGGTTGAACAACAAGAAGAATGCCCAAGCTCCACACCGAGCCAATGCCCAGTGTCCACAAGCCTGCACGGCGCTCTCCATCACCCAACAAGACAAAGCCCCAAAGGGCAACAGCCAATCCAAGGTCAGCACGACAAGCCAGGACGACAACAACACAGCCCCAATACCAGAGCCACCGTTTTCTGGCTCCAAAGAGAGCAATACCGATGAGGGCAGGCACAGCCAACACCTCGGGATGAAAATCGTTGGTTGCCAGCGCATGCGTAACCGGATGCAAGGCATAGGCCGTTACCAGGGCGGTTGCCGCACCAATTCTTAGCTTGGTCACACGTCTAGCCAAGCTCCAGAGGGCAGGAACACCCAGCCCAAGGGCGATGGCCTGCACAACAACCAAGGAACGAGCCGAGTCAAAGACCTGCGCCAGCGCCGAAAGGGGATAGAGGATGAATGACCAGTGCAGCTCTAAGACATGGACGTTGTCGCCAAACATGGACGCTTCAGGTGTGTTGCCCTGAGCCAGTAGCCAGACGGCTTGGGAGTAGCCAGCCAAGTCTTGGCCTGCTTGAAGTCCTTCAATCTTGGCCAAACTCGACCGAGCGAGCACCAGGGTCAACAGGGTGCCGATGACTAATGGGATACCGCGGTCCCCAGCCCCAGCTTCCAGGCGGGCTTGGTAGCGAATGATGCGTCGACCGAGCCGCCGAGAAATGGGAAGATCGCTCACAGATCCAAGCCCATCTGATCGGGAGCTATTTGGCCGGGAGCTGAAGCACCAGCAGCTGACTCATCGCTCAGCCTCTCCATCAGCTGTGGCCCCTGGTTTCGAGAGCTGTTCACCAGTGTGCTGACCGGCCGGTACTCCAACAAGGAGTCAGGAGCGGCCCTCAATAAGGGCAGCATTGCCGTTGGGTCTGACTTGGGATCCAGCCACTGGTCCCAGCTACCAGGGGCAAGTAAAACTGGCATCCGATTGTGGATCTTGGCCATGGTCTGGTTTGGCTCACAAGTCAAGATGGTGCAGGTATCCAGCGGCTCAGCACCCTCGATCCGAGCGCCATCGTCATCACGAGGATGCCATCGCTCCCACAAGCCAGCGAAAACGGATCGCTCATCGTCAGCTCGATGGATGAAGTAGGGCTGCTTCTTCTTCGAGCCCGTTTGGTCTGGGCCATCCAGCATTGCCCACTCGTAGAATCCGTCAACCGGTATCAGGCAACGACGTTTCTTGAATGCACTCCGAAAGGCGGGCTTGGAGTCCACGGTTTCTGATCGGGCATTGATCATGCGGGCACCGATTTTGAGGTCCTTGGACCAGAAGGGGACGAGCCCCCATCGCATCACGGTCAATTCGCGTGATTGAGCCGGAGCACGAACCGCATAAATCTTGGCTGTTGGCGCGACATTAAAGCTCTCGGCGAGTTCCTCTTCCACCGGAGGAGTGCCGAAGTAGTTGGCCAGCTCATCTGGTGGGGAGGCGGCAACGAAGCGACCACACATCAGCTGGCACGGTAGCCGCTCCGCGACCCAAGACACTCGACCCTGGTTCCCGGCTGCCTCGGTGACTGGCTCCTAGCGGGACCAGTGGCCAGACCAGAAGACTGACCCGACCCAGGTTGCTTCCTGATGAGGGCAAATCGTTGGTGGCGCATGTTCGCCGTGCCGCTAGCATTCCCAGCGCCACGGGCTGTGGCGCAGCCTGGTAGCGCACCTGACTGGGGGTCAGGGGGTCGTGAGTTCGAATCTCGCCAGCCCGACGCATGAAAGCCTGATTGACCGGTTCCGCCGAGCAGTCAGGCTTTCGCAGTTTTGAGACCCCTCGTCGAGCACGGTGAAGGGGACATGTCGGCGGGATTGGACGATTGCGCGGAAATCAATAGTCGCGGTAGAGATCCATGGTTTTGATCCCGGCGACGACCACAAACCCTGCGATGGCCAACAGCTGGAGTCCTGCTCCGCCAGCGTCGAAACACGAATGATTGCCCGCACCCTCACAATTTGTGATCTGTCGGTGGGCACCCGCTGCGGCGATCGCACAAAAGAGTCCGACGGTACTTGCTCCGATCAGAAACTTTCGGGAGATCTCCGTGTCAGCCCGCTTCTTGGCCAGCAAGAAGATGGGAACACTCAGTAGGAGGAGAACCCCGGTAACTTTCAGAAACGTCGAGAGAAAGGCCGCCAACATGAAGCCAGATTAGCACCGCCTGCTCCTCCGGTCTCGGCATTTAGCCCCGAGCCAGTCGACTAGAGCTTGGCGATTCCCCAGAGAGCGAACTGGATCAGCCGCCAGCCGAGATAGAGCACCAAGGCAATCACCATCAGCCAGAAGTGCCAAGGAGCCTTGGCCACCTCGGTCTCTTTCATGTCCGAGGCATCCACTGGAGTCTCACACGTTGGGCACGAACCGTCTTCGTTCACCGCATTCGGGGCCAGATATTTGTTGCAGGGATCACACCAGGGCATCCACCGGAGGCTAACGCGTTAGGAACGACGTAGGACCAAGACAGCAACGTCGTCGTCGATTGGTCCTCCAGCGAAATCTCGGGCGGCCTCAACCAGTGACTTGGTAAGAACATCGGGAGTGGCGGTTGGGTCTCGCCTGATCATGGCAGCTACACCATCTTCCCCAAAGAGCGCTCCCCCGCGGCGAGCCTCGGCCAGACCATCGGTATAGAGCACGGCAACGTCATCAGGGTCCCACGCCAATTCCCGGGAATGATAGGATCCCCGGGGATCCAGCATCAATAATGGTCCAGTAGCGCCCAAAGGGCGAACCTCTCTTGCGTGCCAGACAAAGGCCGCAGGGTGCCCGGCGGAGGCGTAGCGCAAGGTCTCCGCATCGGTATCAAAGACCAGGACGCACAATGAGATGAATTCTTCGCCACGCTCCAACTCAGACATCTGAGAGTTGAGTTCTTCCAACGCCTGCCCAGGATCTCGGAACTGCAACAAGAATGCTCGCAGCAGATATTTGGCCTGCAGTGCGGTAATGGAGGGCTCGATTCCGTGGCCGGTCACATCGCCAATCACCGCGGCCACCCGATGCTCATCAACCTTAAACACGTCATAGAAGTCGCCAGCCATGGCGCCACTTCCGGGGTGGTAGGCCCGACCGATCTCAAACCCGGGCAGATCAGGAAGGACCGGCGGGGCGAGCCTGGCCGCCCACTGCAATGGTGCCAGTTCTTCCTGGGTCAACACCTCACGGGCCCGTTTCTCTACTTCGGACCTCGCGCCAGCGATTCGGGCAAGGTCAGAAAGCTCCTTGCGACGAACCAGGGTGTAAATGGACGGGCCAGCCAACACGAGGGAGGAGAGACCAAGAAGCCTAGGAACGTCGAGAATGGCGATCAAGGCCAGCACAACTGCGGCAACGATGGCAAAGAAAGACGACTGGGAGTCGCGGCGATACTCACCCTGGGCTAGACGCCACAAGTCAGGGTCGACTTGCTCGGTCGATAGCCGCTTGGCCACCTCGCGTCGGGAAATGGTTGACCGCAACCAGATCACGGCCGCAGCCGCGCAAATGACTGCGGCCAGGGCGGGGAGGATGCGTTCCATTGCTTCTACGTTACCCGCACTAGTCGGTGCGTCGCCGGACCCGAATCTTGATCGGGGTCGCTCCGTACTCAAATGCGTCTCGCAGCTGGCGTTCTAGGTAGCGGACATAATGATCGGGAAGCGCCTTGTTTGTAAACAAGGTGAAGGTCGGGGGATGGACCGCACCCTGGGTGGCGTACAACACTCTGGCCCCAGCAGGGGCAGGCTGAGCCTGTTGAGCAGTGCGGATCACGTCATTGACCTTGCGTGTTGGCATTCGCTGTTGATAGGCGTCAATGGCAATGGACATTGACGGCATCAGCTTCTCGACCGCCTTGCCGGTCAGGGCCGAAATCCGGTGGACGGGGACCTGAGGCAAGAAGCCAAGCTTTCGCTCGATCTGGGAGGGAAACTTCTTGCGCGCCTCAGAACCAACCAGTTCCCACTTATTGAAAACCAACACGATCGGGCAACCCGCGGCATCGATTCTCTCGGCCAAACGCTGATCTTGCTGGGTGATGCCCTCGGATGAGTCGATAACCAGCAGAGCAACATCGGCTCCATCGACCGCCTTCAGGGCACGAACAACGGAATAGAACTCGGTGTCTTCATCAATCCGGCTTCGACGCCGCATTCCCGCGGTGTCCAGGAAACGGATCGGCCCACTCGGCGTATCAACCACCGTGTCGATGGTGTCGCGAGTTGTGCCCGGCATGTCATGGGTAATGGCACGATCTTCGCCAATGAGCCGATTGAACAGGGTCGACTTTCCGACATTCGGACGACCAACCAGGGCAATGGAGAAGATTCGTTCCTCTTCTTCTTCCTCCTCTGGAGGATCAACGTCTGGCAACAGTTCGGCCAAGGCATCTAAGAGGTCTCCAATGCCACGTCCGTGCACGGAACTGACAGGAAACGGCTCTCCAAGTCCTAACGAAACCATCTCCCAGATGCCATCTTCGTGGACGGCATCATCAACCTTGTTGGCAACAACCAAGACAGGAGCACCAGCTCCCCGCACCCGGCGAACAACCAGGTCGTCATCTTCAATCACCCCAACGCTGGCATCAACCACAAACAAGATGACGTCTGCCTCAGCGATGGCCTTTTCAACCTGGCGCGAGACCTTCTTGTCAATGGCGGTTCCACCCGACATCCAGCCCCCGGTGTCAATGAGGAGGAACTCGGTCCCCTGCCACTCGGCTTCGACCTCTTTGCGGTCTCGAGTAACGCCAGGCGTCTCCTCAACAATGGCTTCACGACGACCAAGAATGCGATTCATCAAGGTTGACTTGCCGACATTCGGACGACCAACGATGACTACAGAGGGAAGGCCCCGGGTATCAACTTTTGAAACGGTATCGGTCATGCCGAGACCTCCTGGCGAAGTAATGTCGAAGGCTCAAGAGCTCGACGGAGAGATATGCCATCCGCGGGTGTGATTTCGACTGGGTGCGGAAGGTCTTCAGGGCGGCTGCCGTCGAGGAAGATACCGGAAGACAGGCACACATCGGGCAGTAGGTAACGATGACCGCTTGGTTGTTCGGCCAAGACTCGGCCAATGTCCTCACCAACAAGCAGTCCGGTAACAGCAATATTGCCCCCAAAGAAGCGATTGGGGACCGTGATAATGCGGACATCATCGCGTTCGAGCGTGGCAACCAGCGGGGCCAGAACCTGGGCTCCGTACTCACTGGTCAAGATACCAACCGGTGCGCTCGCCCGGGGCATGATGGACACTGGGGTGGGACCCGAAGTAGCGGGATCTCCACAGCTTGGCTGATCAAGGCGCGGGGCCCGGTAGCCCTCCGCAGGTGCACCATCAACCCAGGAGAAGAATCCGGATTGGGTGCCAGTGGCAACATCGGTATGGCCATGGAACTCGCTCTCGAAGGTCCTAGCCATGCCGATCCCGTCCTCATGCATGGGGAAACCCTCATACACCTCTGGCTTGGGGAACGGCCTTTTGGCCAGTAGGTAGTACTCATCAGCAGCGAAAACCAGTCGATGTCCAAGGTGACGTTGGTAAATGCTCTGCCAGTCCTCGACCAGGTCGACTACTTCGGCCGCTTCGGCCTGGCTGTGGGCGCGCATCTCCGACTCGTTGGAATGGTCAGAGATTCCGAGAGGAACAACAGCAAGCGAGGCCAGTTCGGGGTATTCGTCCAGGACGCCGGCCAAGGATCTCTCCAAGTCTTCTCCCCCGTTTACTCCAGGGCAGACGACAAGCTGACCATGTATCTCGATGCCATGATCCAGCAAGGCCCGCAGCCAGCGCAGGCTGGTTGCCCCACGCTTGTTACGCAACATGTGGCTGCGCAAGTCCGGGTCTGTGGTGTGGATACTTACATAGAGCGGTGACAGGCCTTCGGTGATCACTCGTTCTAGATCGGCCTCGGTGAAACGAGTCAGGGTGGTGAAGTTCCCGTAGAGGAAGGACAGGCGAAAGTCATCGTCCTTGAGCGAAAGACTCTTTCGCATGCCCGGTGGAAGCTGGTAGATGAAGCAGAACGAGCAATGGTTGTCACAGGTACGAACCTGGTCAAAGAGGGACGATTGCACCTCGATACCAAGCGCTGCCCCATCAGGCTTGCTGATCTGGATTGTGCGATCGAGTCCACCCCGGTCGACCTGGAGCTCAAGCTCGGGGCCATCGACCAAAATCTGGTAGCGAATGACATCTCGCGGCTGCTCGCCGTTGATCGACACCAGGACATCGCCAACCAGAATGCCAGCCTCAGCGGCCGGAGAATCCGATTGAAGTCCAATTACGAGAGGTAGAGCCACGGGTGCAGTCTAGGAGGGCGCTACCGTCGAGGGTTATGGCGCCTGACACCAGCCAAGAAACAACGACTGGCGATAGCCCAACAGACCGGGTCGACCGTGTCTTGTTGAGTTCGCCACGGGGCTTCTGTGCCGGAGTTGAGATGGCAATCAAGGCCCTGTCATGGATGGTTCGGAGCTTCGAGCCACCCGTCTACTGCTACCACGAGATCGTGCACAACAAGCTGGTCGTTAACCGCTTCATCGACAAGGGCGTCATCTTTGTCGATGACATCGCCGAGGTCCCGGAGGGCAAGCCGATCATGCTGTCCGCCCACGGATCTGCCCCCGAGGTCGTGGAAGCTGCCAGAGCGCGCGGAAGCTATGTTGTTGATGCGGTGTGTCCGCTAGTGACCAAGGTTCACCACGAGGTGAAGGTGCGAGCGAAGAAGGGTTACCGAATCATCTATATCGGTCACCAAGGCCACGAAGAGGCTGTTGGTACCATGGCGGTTGCCCCCGACTCCATCAGCCGGGTCGAATCGGTCGCTGAGGTCGCGGCACTGCCCGAATTCGACCAGCCGACAGCATTGTTGGCTCAGACGACCCTGTCTCATCGGGATTGGTCAACGGTGGCCGAGGCAGCCCAGGAACGATTCCCCGACTTGTGGCAGCCGGGCCGGTCTGACCTCTGCTTTGCTACCACCAATCGACAATCGGCGTTGATGGCCATTGCTGAGCAATGCGAGACCATGATCGTGATTGGCTCATCCAATAGTTCCAACACCACGGCGTTGGCCAAGCTGGCCAGCGAGGCCGGGTGCAGGAACGTGTATCGGGTCAACGGTCCCGAAGAACTGCCCGAAGGCCTCACGGGAACAGTAGGAGTCACCGCGGGGGCTTCAGCACCCGAGGATGTGGTCCAGGGAGTGTTGAGCTTCCTCAACCCGGTTCAAGGGGTAGAAGAGGTTCAGATCACCGACGAGGATGAGTACTTCCCGCCTCCCCGAAATCTGCGTGAGCTCCTGAACGCCATCGACACGGTGGCAACATTCGGCTTCGGAGGGTCCGTACCTAACCGCTTGGATCTACAGGATCGCAAGATCGATGCGTCCGACGTCCTACTCCTGCTCTAGCAACAGGCTGCTTTACCGCTGGTTCCAGCTGTTGAATGGGGTACTACTCAGGTTGGAGTTGTAGTAGCGACTGTCTGAGGTGACCTCAGCGCCGAGCCAATCGGGCAGGGCAAAGTGTTCCTCTTCAGAGTTGAGCTCAATTTCGGCCACGATCAAGCCCTGGTTGGGTCCGTAGAACTCATCAACTTCCCACCTATGGCCGGCAACCTCACTGACATAGCGCGTCTTCTCAATCACATTGCCGCACAATGCGTCCAACATCTCCTGGGCCTCGCCAACCGGGATCTCGTATTCGTATTCGGCTCGGACTGCACCAACCGTTGGTCCCTTGATGGTCAGCCACGCTTGTTCGCGGTGATCCTCGTGCTCACTTTTCACCAGACGGACCCGGACCACGGACGTCTTGCTCTTGGAGATGTAGCCCTGGATCATCCGCAAGGCTCTGCCCCGCCTCCACCCATCGGAGTCTCCTTTGACCAAGAACTTGCGCTCAATTTCTATGCCCACGACGACGTCACCATTCGGCCCGCTCAATGCCCGCTTTGATTTGGGCCCGATCGAACAGGTTCTGCAATTCGTCACGGAGTTCGTTTGTGGTGGCCGTGATCTGGGAGCGCTTGACCCGTCCGCCTTCGGCTGCTTGGGGTGGGGGAATCGGTCGACCAACGACAATTGTCATCTTGCGGGGCCGGATGAGTTTCTTGCCCTTTGGCCAAGCACGAGACGCTCCCCCGAAGCCAACCGGGATGATAGGGACACCGGCTCGTGCGGCCAAAAAGGCGGCACCTTCCTTGAGCGGCTGCACCTCCGGTCCTTCAAACCGGGTCGATTCGGGGAAGATAACCAGAGGCTCGCCCCGACGTAAAAGCTCTTCCGCCACTCGAAGAGCTGCCCGGTCGGCGATGCCACGTTCGATTGGAAATCCGCCGACCGCCTTCAGTGCCCATCCAACACCGGGAGTGGCAAAGTAGTTGTCTGCTCCCATGAATCGCAGGAGTCTCGGCGACGTCATGGCGGCCGCCGGGGTATCGATCAGCGAACGGTGGCCACCCGGGGCGAGAATGAATCCTCCAGAAGCCGGAATATGTTCGGTGCCGCTGATGGACAGGCGAGTCCAAGCCTTGAATAGGCCGAGGGCAAACACGCGGAAGCAGCGGTAGAACAAGCGAGAGCCACGACTCATGTTAATGATCTGGCTCATTGCCTCCAGGTCGTCCTCCACTTCACTCACCGAGCCAATTCCACCTGGCGGCCAATCAGGGCCACCACCTCATCGATGGATAGGTCACTGGTGTCCACCTCAATGGCCCCCTCAGCTTGACGAAGCGGATCGTGCTCTCGCTCTGAGTCCAGGGCGTCTCGACGGGAAATCTCGGCCGCGATCTCGGCTACCGATTGCTGACTTGCCTCGCCAGCGCGACGCAAGGCCCGAACCTCGGGCGTAGCGGTGAGGTAGACCTTGAGTAGCGCGTCCGGAAACACCGCAGTACCAATGTCTCGGCCTTCGAGAACGCCACCACCTCGCTCGGCCGCCCATTCTCGTTGCCTGCTAACCAGCTCGGCCCGCACGGCGGGGATGGCGGCAACCGTCGAGACCGAACCCGTGACTCGTTGTCCCCGAATTTCGTTCGTAACATCGACTCCATCAACGGTGACAGTTCCGTCCTGGGAGAGACCAAGTTTCATCCTTCGAGCGATCCAGCCAACCGTGTCATCATTGGCGCGATCTGTCAGGTCAAGACCTTCCAGCAGAACTGCATAGGTCACGGCTCGATACATGGCTCCGGTGTCCAAGTACTCCATCGCCAAGGCATCCGCCAGTCGCTTAGCAATGGTGGACTTTCCCGAACCGGCGGGACCGTCGATGGCGATTACCTGTAGGGGGCGATCAGAAGTCACCAAATCACGCTAGGCCCTTGTTTGGCGGTTCCACATTCAATTTGCCCTTCCTCAATGGTCTTGAGCTGATCGTGTCCGCCGGGTAGAAGCCTAATCCAGGTCTCGAGACCGTGGGCGATAGCCGCGAGCGATGAGACCGCCCAGCAGGCGTTCGGCCAGGGCGGCATCGACGATGACCGTCATCATGCCCTTGCGCCCCTCGCCCGAGTGGCTCAGGCCAAGGTCAAAGATGTTCACATCCAATTCCGCAGCCAGGTTGGCAATAGCGGCGATCTCTCCCGGTCGATCAGGAATAGGAATGGTCAGTTCGACCATCTTCTCCGCAACACCAAATCCGGTCGGCAGATTGATTCGGGCCTCCCTTGCCCGCTCCAGCAACTCCAAAAGCTTGGCCGAGTCATTGGCCTCGACCTGGGAACGCACATCAGTTAGCGCCTCAATGAGCCGATCGAGGCTGCCAACAATGGCTTCACGATTGGCGACACAAATATCGGGCCAGATCGATGCTCGACCAGCCGAAATTCGGGTCATGTCCCGGAATCCACCAGCAGCCAGCCGTAGTAGGGCCCGATGCTCGACTGAAGAATCATCAGCCAAACACATCAGGGTTGCCGCGGTCAGATGAGGAACATGGCTGACCTGAGCCACCATCTGATCGTGTACTTCTGGCTCCAAGGCAATCGTCTCTGCTCCCATGGAACGCACCGCGGCACGAACCGTGGCGAACGCCTGCTCATCGGTGGACGGAGTCGGCGTGAGAACCCACATTGCGCCCTCGAAGAGTTGGGCCTTGGCTCCCGCGACGCCGTCTTGTTCTGATCCGGCCATGGGGTGGCCGCCAACGAATCGAGCATCATCAATCAGGCTGCAAATCTCCCGCTTGGTCGAGCCAACATCGGTCACAACACCCGACGATGAAGCCAAAGCTTGTCTCACCAGCTCGGGGATTGAGCCAACCGGAGTGGCAATCACTGTCAGTTCTACTGCCGGGTCCAGCCCCTCAGCATCGATGGCACCCAATTCCACTGCCGTCGCCGTCACGCCAGATTGACTGTCAAAGCCAGTGACATACCAACCCTGGCCACGCAACGCCAGACCAACAGACCCGCCAATCAGTCCAGTACCGACAATCTGTGCCCGACGCTGACTTCGGTCACCAGTCACGAGTCGGCCGCCAACTGCTCGTCGCCAGGCTCAGCCAGTTCGGGTCGCAGGACGGTTGCTCCCGCTAAGAAGACATGCCGAAGGTCGCTCCGATTCGTACTCGTCTCGATATGCAGCATCAAGCGGATACACAAGGGCAGACTGCCCTCAACATCCATCTCTTGGGTGCAAAGCAACGGAACATCTACGAGACCAAACACCCGAGCAGCAGCAGCAGGGGGCGCGCTCCGGATGTCTTTGGTGGCGGAGAACAAGATGCTAACGACATCGTCGTGTTGGAGGCTGTTTCGCTCATAGAGCGTGGCCAATATGCGGGTAACGGCAGCACCAATGTGGTGGGGCTGGTCGCTCTCGATGGTGATCGCCCCTCGTAGGGCCAAGACAGACATCGGCGCAGACTATCGGGGTTCGACGGCTCGCTGTAATTCCAGCAACTCGCTTTGAGTGAGCTCGCGCCAGCTCCCTGGCTTCAGGCGGGTATCGCTGATTGGGCCGATCCTGGTACGAACCAGACGGCGTACCGGATGACCAATGGCCTCACACATGCGACGAACCTGACGGTTCCTGCCTTCGTGAATGGTCAGCTTGATCATGCCAGGAGCAACCGTTGAGGCTTGAGCGGGCAGGCTCGGACCATCATCGAGTTCAACCCCTTCACGAAGCATCCGAAGCGCTGCACGACTGGGGATGCCGTTCACATGAACCAGGTATTCCTTCTCGATTCCGAAGCTGGGATGGGTCAGTCGATGGGCCAACTTCCCGTCATTGGTCATGATCAACAGGCCCTCGGTGTCCATATCGAGGCGGCCGACGGAGAACACTCGTGGCTCATCGGGAACGAGCTGGATTACCGTCTGTCGGTCATGGGTGTCCTCGGCCGTAGTCACCACTCCGACCGGCTTGTTCAGCAAGTAGGTGACCGTGTCTGGCATGGATGACAAGGCAACGCCATCGACTTCGATCTCGTCAATACCAGGATGAACTCGGGCACCAAGTACTGCTAGCTCACCATTGACCTTGACCCGACCATCGGCAATCAAGTCCTCATTAACTCGACGACTACCAACTCCCATACGGGCCATGACCTTCTGCAAACGATCACCGTCGGGATGCTCGGGGGACGCCTCTTCAGTCGTCATGCAAGCTCAGTTGTCATCCTGCAGCGCGCCATGATTCTGCGCGTCAGCTTCTTCTTCGCTCAGCACAAGCTGGGTGTCTTCCGGGCCAACTCGAAGGGTGTCTTCCAGGGCCTCAACAACCGCGGCCGAGGGCACGAACTCACCGAGCGGAGGCAGGTCCCTTACCGACGCAATCCCCAATCGTTCCAGGAACATGACGGTGGTACCAAACAAGATTGCCTGACCGGGTCCGTCGTCACGAGCGACTTCTTCAACGAAGCCTCGCTGCTCCAGCGTCCGCAATACTCCGTCGACGTTCACGCCACGAATAGAACTTGCTTGCGCCCGTGAAATTGGTTGCTTGTAAGCAATGATGGCCAGGGTTTCCAGCGCGGCGCCAGACAAGCGGGCAACCTGTCCCTCACGCACATAGCGTTCGACATAGTCGGCGAGGTCTCCATGGCTCTGGTAGCGCCAGCCGCCAGCAACTTCGGCAAACTGAAAGCCACGGTCTTGGCTGGCGTAGCCGGAAGCAAGCTCTTGACAGATGGCCCCAATGGTTGCAACTGGCAGCTCGGTTACCTGGGCGAGAACGGTTTCGGGCACCGGGTCGGTTGAGACCATGACAATGGCTTCAATAGCTCGGGCGGCCAGGCTCAAGGCATCCAGCGATGGTGGGCTCGGAGCGTGGGCTACTTCTTCGCTTGCTGAGTCTTCGCTTGCAGAGTCGTCGCTTGCAGAGTCGTCGCTTGCTGAGTCGTCGCTCAAGTTGTCACCGAAGTTGTCACTCACAGCTAACCCTCGTAGAGGTCGGAGCCTGACATGGCCATCTCGGCCGAGCCTTCTTCGCCCATCCACTCAACGGTCATGTCGCCAAATTGTTGTTGCTGGTCGATCTCGATATAGCCCTGCTTGTACAACTCAAGCACCGCCAAGAAGTTGACAACGATGTGGATTCGTTCAGTCAAGCCTTTGGTTATCGTTCGAAACGACACCCGCCCAGCCCAGGGCAGCTCGCTCACCAATTTCTCGAGGGCGTCAGAGACGCTGGCTTTCACGTCGGTGACGTGGGCCAGGCTGACTTCCGGGAGTGGTGGCTTGGCTGTCGCCACTCGCAAGAACGCTCGGCGCAGTTTTTCCCCCGTTAGGCCAGCCAACAGATCGGGGGCAATATCGAGGAATCGCTCTTCGAGTCCCGCCCGACGGGGCACAACCAGGGCGGCGATGTCGATCATCCAATCGATGGTTTTGGCCGCATCCTTGAACGTCTTGCATTCGAGCAGACGGGCCAGGAGAAGATCTCGTTCTTCCCACAAACCAAGCTCGGCATCCAGATCGAAGTCGTCGTCGATCGGCATCAGGCGACGAACCTTCAATTCAACCAGTGTTGCCGCTATGAGCAAGAACTCCGTAGCTGTCTCAAGATCACACAAGTCCATCCGTTCGATCTCGACCAGGTACGCATCGACAATCTCAGAAAGGTTGATGTCATACAGCTCGACTTCTTCCTTCAGGATCAGGTGAAGAAGGAGGTCGAAGGGACCCTCAAAGCTTTCGGTTTGTACTGTGTAGCTTGAACTGGCTTCGTAGCTTGAACTGGCTTCGTAATTGGTAGTTGTCTCGATACGGGCCGGGCCATCCTCAAGCACGATGACATCATTGGCCCCAAGGACCAGCGAGATCTCCGGAGATGTATTCAAGCCCGCGGTCAATTCCTGCTCTACAAACGACATTGCTGTCATTCTACATGCCACCGGTGCCATTTACATGCGGCGCAGGGCCATCTCGGCACACAAGCCAGCTCACACAAATACACTGAGGGTGGTCGTGACGAAGCGCTAGCCTGTCCAGCCATGACCAGCGCTTCGCCCTCTCCTTCTTCTCTACGCCAACGGGTTTTTAGTGGAATCCAGCCAACCGGCGATACCCACCTCGGCAACTACCTTGGAGCTCTTCGCAACTGGGCCGGGCTGCAAACTGACCACGACGCCGTCTACTGCATTGTTGACCTGCATGCTCTCACCATTCCCAAAGAGGCAGGTGAAGTAGCAACTGGCTCGCTAAACATGGCCAAGATGCTGCTTGC
>JAJRQY010000116.1 GCA_024280015.1 Actinomycetes bacterium | reverse complement strand
GGCAACCCGAGAATGGTGCCAAGCATGATACTGGTCGCGAAAAGGTAGCCCCGGTGTCTGAATCTGGTCGACGATCGGTGACCAGCTTGTGCTGGCCGACGGCCGCGACGATAAAAGCCACTCCGCTCCACGAGGGAACTCTAACCCTCGACCCGGATCGGGTCTGGGATGCCAGCAAAGCTGAGATCCTAGGTGATGTGGCCTGAGAAAGACTGGTGAGAGCTGGACTCAGCTCATTCTGGGTTGGCCATGGGTTTGATTCGCAGAGCTTAGGAGCGGAGGCGGTCCGGAAGCAGGCCCGCAAGGTCCAAATCGAGGCCATCAAAGGCCGCGCCGGGCTCTCCGTCAGCAACCAGCCCAGCGACCAGTTTGCCAGCGCCCGGAGAGGTTTGAATCCCGATGCCTCCCTGGCCAACCAACCAGAAGAACTTCTCGTTGGATGGATCGTGTCCGATCACCAGGGCACGATCGGGGGCGAAGGACCGAAGCCCTGCCCACTGCGAAGAAACGCTTCGGATGCCAAGGGTTGTCGCTTCATTGATCCGGTCGATGGCGATAGCGACGTCCAGCTCTTCTGGCTTGGCATCACATGGCTCGCTTGGTGTCTCATCTGCAGGCGAACACAGGAATTGGGGCCCATCGGGCTTGGCGTACCAGGTGTGCTCGGCATTGGAGACAATGGGCCAGTCAGCAGAGTCTTGGAAGGGACTATTGACCATGAAGGCGGTCCGTCGCATGGGGGTGAGACCAATAGGAGCAATCCCAGCCCGTTGCGCCACCACATCGCCCCAAGCTCCAGCGGCATTGATCACCGTATCGACGACAATAGTTTCAGAAGTCGAGCCCAGTTCCCAGCCCTGACCGGTTCTGGTGATGTCCTCAATTCGGTTTGAGGTCACGATCGTCCCCCCTGCTCGGCGGAATCCGCGTAGGTAGGCCTGGTGGAGACCGGCAACGTCAATGTCTGAAGCCGCAGGTTCATAGAGGGCCCGGGAGTGGACGTCGGGCCGCAGCATGGGGCACAATTTGAGGGCTTCATCGGGAGTGAGTTCGTGTTGTTCGACACCGTTCTCGGCCGCCTCAGCGATGATCCGTTCGATCTCTTCATCCTCACCAGGGGTGGCCACGAATAAGCTTCCGCGTGGTGTTGTGATTGGGGCATCAACCAGATCAGGTGGGGGGTTCCGTAAGAACGAGAGGCCTGCTCGGGTCAGGCCCCGAACGGGGAGTGCCCCATAGTTCTCGATGAGGATGGCGGCGGAACGGCCAGTGGTGTGGTGTGTGAGCTGTTCTTCGGCCTCGACCAGGACAATGTTCTCGCCGCCGATTCGTTCGGCTAAGAAGTGGGCTGCACTCATTCCGGCAATACCGCCGCCAATGATTCCGATTCGTGACCTCATGGCACGAAGCTAGCGCTTCAGAGGACCCCACTTGTAACCGATCATTGCTATCGTGCCGCAAATGTCCCGATCTACCCGAACCCTCTTGCTGATCGGGTTGTTTGGATTCTTGGGACTGTTCGCTCTTGGTGCAGGGACTGTGGTTGTGCTGGGCACGCGGACCGACATTTTTGAGTCGGTCACGGGCTCGTCAGGCAGTGATTCCAAGTCGTTGGACGAGGGTGCAACAAGGCAATCCACAAGCGGGGATGAAGAGTCAACTGCGTCGGAGATGAGTCGGAGTGACGATGACTCATCTGGAGACAACGGATCCTCTGGCACCAATCGAGAACGTCAAGACGAGACTGCAGCCGTTGCCTGCGAGCCGGACACCATTGGCGAAGAAGATGGCCCGGTAGTCGCAATCTATGAGGTCGAGGACGGGATGCTCGGCGACCTGTGTTTTGGTGAGGCCAGCGACGAGGTTCTCCAAAGCTGGGACCTGTTGGATGAATTCACGGACCCTGAGCAGTTGTTGCCAATCAAACTCTTCGCCGGAATCGAGTCCAACACCGTCTTCGCCTTCGCCGGGCCAGCATCGGTTGACACCTATGACGAATTCATCATTGCCGTTGACGTCTTCTCCGCCGATGACCTGCAAGAACTGCGGCTGACGATGGCGCATGAGCTGAGTCACGTCTTCACTCAAGAACCCGAGCAATTCGATGAGACCCTGCGGCGAAGTAGCTGCGATGCCTACTACAACGGCTATGTCTGTTTCTTGCCCGACTCCTACATTGCGGCTTGGGTCGACGCATTCTGGACCCAGGAGATGTTGGATGATCTGCCGAAGTCTGGTTCGATAGATGAGGAGGGCGGCGAGGACCGCTGCACGCTGGATCGAGCCTTCCTCGGCAGCTATGCGGCCAGCCACCCGGAGGAAGATTTTGCCGAGGCGTTCTCCGCTTTTGTTTATGGCCTCGAGGTTCCCGATGAGGCAGAACCACGATTGCAGTTCTTTGAGGCCTACCCGGAACTGGTGGCCTATCGAGATCGGGCAATCGCAGCCGGGCAGACTGGCTTACCCAACACCCTTGGCCAATGCGGCTAGTTGCCCGAGGCTGATCTTGAGTCGATCGCTGCTTGGTCCAGAAGGTCATTGAGGTCAAGGGCATTGGCCTGGCCCTGAAGATAGACAAGATCGAGGCGACCTTCGTTAGCGCGGAGGATGGCCACCACATCTCGCCATTGTTTGTCCGAGACGCCACCACCGTGGCGAAACCATTCGAGTTTGCGAAGAACCTGGTCCTCCGGTGAGGTCACCCATAGGGAGGCTGGCGGGTCGGTTTGAAGCTCGAAACGGACTCGGCGGTCGATCTGAGCAGTGTCTAGCCGCCCAGTTCCCAGGACGAAGAGGTCGACCTTGAAAGAGGCCGCTTCGTGGATGATGTTGAAGGACTGGTGCTCCTCGGCTGCTCGTTTGGCGGCCTGATGGGGGACGTAGAACGTTGATGACACCTCGGTCAAGAGCCGTTCGATGTCACCATCACCTAGCAGGATCGCGATATCAATATCGACGGTGCTTCGGGGTTCTCCGACGATCGAGCTGGCCAGTGATCCTCCGAGGGCGTACGGAATCTCCAGCTGGTCGAAAATCTCGGCCATTGACAAGGCGAGCTCGATCGGTCCAGGGCCCATGGTCCAGTACTATCCGTAGACTTCGGTTGCGAGTGCTTTCCCGTAGCGGCGAACCGCGAGTTCGTATCGGATTTCTGCCGGCAAGGCATCTGGCTGGCGGACAGCTATGCCTGCCAGCGTGAGCGTCGTGCAATCTCTCGTGAGCTGGTTGACCAACTGGGCCTTGTCGGCCGGCGCCATCGATTGCCATCTCGCGTCAAACCACGACTGGACCTCGGGACTCGTGTCCATTGATGGGGCAAATGATTGGCTCACACGTTCACGCTACCGGATGACCACTGACGTCCAGCGACAGGGAGCGGGAGTCCCATCAGCTGGGGTTGCTTTGAGGACCACGAATGAGCTTGCCGGGGTGAGCACCGGTGAAGACCCCGTCTTCGGCCACTACCTGGCCGGCGCAGATGGTTGCCCGGTAGCCAACGGCTTGCTGCACATAGCGGCGTGCTCCGGTTGGTAGATCGTAGGCAATCTTGGCTGGCTCAACGTCGAGGTTGTCATAGTCGATGATGTTCACGTCAGCCCGATAGCCAGGCTGAACAAGGCCTCGATCCAAAAGGCCGTAGTGCTCGGCGGTCTGACGAGTCTGGCGATGCACCATCCACTCCAGATCAAACTTGTCACCGTCACGATCGCGGGTCCAATGCGTCAGCATGAAGGTCGGCATGCCGCCATCACAGATCGCCCCACAATGCGCACCTCCATCGGACAACCCCATGATGGTATTGGGATGCTGTTGAAGCTCATGGGTCAAATTGAGGTTGCCGGACGTGTAGTTCATGAGAGGGAAGTACAACAGGCCACGCCCGTCTGCTTCGAGCAACAAGTCATAGGCCAGCTCAGCGGCTGAGTGCTGGCCGGTGTTGGTGTTGGCGGATTCAGCCCGAGAGGCCAGGCTTTGTTCTGGCTTCGGCTCATAGTCGGTCTCCCCGGTAAAGGGGAACATCTTGTGGAAGCTCGACACCAGGAAGCGGCTGAAACTGGTGAGCCCTTCCGGCGATTCGCTCAGCATCGCGGCGCGGATCTGAGGATCTCGCAGCTTGGCCAGACGTTCCGAGGAAGACAACCCGGCAATCTGTTTCCACGTGGGGTGACCAATGAAGGGATGCACGGTTCCCTCCCAGCTCATCAAGATGCCAATTGCTCGGCCGGCCACCTGTGCGTTGACCAATAGACCATCAGCATGAGCCTGTTCCAATAGTGGCAGCACTTCCTTCCAGACATCGGGGTCGGAGTCGATCTGGTTGAGATTGAATGTGACATTGCCGCCAGTGATCTCGGCGATCTGACGAAGCCAGCTGAACGAGCCCGGAATCTCTGGATGGTGCAGGGCTCCCTGAAAGACACCGTGGCCGGCATCTCGTACACCGCCAGCGATACTGAGCAGTTCGTCTTCTTCGGCGTGGGTGCCAGGAACCAGTTCCCCGTGGATGGTCTGATGCAGTGGTGTTCGGCTGGTGCTGAAACCGAGGGCTCCAGCTTCCAGTGCTTCTTGGGTGATGGACGCCATCTGTTCGCGTTCGTTCGGCGATGCCGCATCGTCAAGCGAACCTCGTTCGCCCATCACGTAGGTGCGAACCGCAACATGGGGAACCTGGGTGCCAACATCACAAACCCAGTTCCGCTTGTCCAATGAGTCCAGGTATTGGGGGAAGGTCTCCCAGTCCCATTGGATGCCTTCAGTGAGAGCGGCACCGGGAATATCTTCAACCCCTTCCATGACCTCAACGAGAAAGTCCTGTTGATCAGGATTGACGGGGGCAAAGCCCACTCCACAGTTGCCCATGACAATGGTGGTGACCCCGTGCCAACCCGAAGGTGTTAGCTCGGGGTCCCAGGTGACCTGGGCGTCGTAGTGGGTGTGAATGTCAACCCAGCCGGGGGTGACAAGCAGCCCGCTGGCATCCAACTCATGGCGGCCGGTCCCGGCGATCTCTCCAACCTCGACAATCGTCTCGCCGTTGATGGCAATGTCGGCTGATCGGGCCGGTTGGCCCGAGCCGTCAACCAGGGTCCCACCCCGAATGATCAGGTCGAAGTCGGGCCGTTCGGTGCTGTCGGTGGTCGCGTCGTTTTCCATGGCTGGTCCTTCTATTCGAATACTAGTGAGTCGTCATCGAGGTCGGCCTTGGGCAAGACCTGGACTTCGGTTTTGTAGTCTTGGGTGTGCATCCAAGGTTCGTGATCACCCTGCTTGGGCATCAGATGCATGCCTCGTTGCAGATAGCCGGGGTTGAAATCCTCCGGGTCGACCCAGGGGTTCATGGTCATGTCCTGCTCGTCTGGACGGAGCCGGGGGGTGACGACCTGAGTGCCCGTGGCGTCCATGTGCTGGAGGAGGCGGCAGACAAAGTCGCCAAGGATGTCGGCCCGCAAGGTCCAGCTGGCTCGGAAGTAACCGAACACCCAAGCCATGTTGGGAATGCCGGTGAACATCGCTCCGCGGTAGGTGACGGTGTCGTGGAAGTCCAGGGGCTTGTCGTCGATGGTGAAGGCGATATCGCCGAGCACATTGAGGTTGAAACCGGTGGCGGTCACGATGATGTCGGCCTCGATCGTGTCACCTGACTTCAGCAAGATTCCGCCCTCGGTGAAGGTCTCGATTTCGTCAGTCACCACCGATGCCTTGCCGCTTTTGATTCCTTCGAACAGATCAGCATCGGGCACAAAGGCGACTCGTTGGCGCCAAGGGTCATAGGCCGGGTTGAAGTGGGTTGAGACTGGGTAGTCCTCACCGAGAATCTCCTGAATTGGGGCCAACAGCTCCTTGCGAACCTCATCGGGATAGGCGAAACACATCTCGGCGAAGGCGGCCTGGTCAAAGAGCACCTTGCGACGAACAATCTCATGGATCCAGTCGTCGTCGATTTCGAGCTCTCGAAGGGTGTCGGCCAACTCATTGGAGTTGCGTCCAGTGATGAAGAAGGTTGGGGAGCGTTGTAGCATGGTCACGTGTTCGGCTTTGGGGGCCATGGCGGGAATGATGGTTGCCGCCGTCGCTCCCGAGCCGATCACCAGGACCTTCTTGTCGGAATAGTCGAGGTCCTCGGGCCAGGTTTGTGGATGCACAATCGAGCCTTCGAAGCGGTCCATGCCTGGCCATTCGGGGGTGTATCCCTCGGGATGTCGGTAGTAGCCCTGGCACATCCACAAGAAGTTGGAGGTGAACTTGAAGGGTTGGCCAGTGTCGGTTTGGGTTCCGGCGAGGGTCCAGATCTTGTGTTCGCTTGACCAGGTGGCGCTGTCGATCTGGTGGTCGTAGTTGATGTGTTGGTCGAGGTTGTTTTCCTCGATGACCTCACCCATGTAGTCCAGGATTTCTTGTGCGGTGGCGATCGGCTTACCCATCCAAGGTTTGAACCGGTAGCCGAAAGTGAACAGGTCACTATCGGAGCGGATACCGGGGTAGGTATGGGTGGTCCAGGTGCCGCCATACGTCGACTTGGATTCGAGGATGGCGAAGCTCTTGTCCGGGCACTGATCTTGCAGGTGATAGCCGCCAGCAATGCCGGATATCCCGGCCCCAACAATCAACACATCCACGTGTCTGGCCGTTGCTCCTTGTGCTTTCTGCTCATCGGTTGAAATTGTTGTCATCTGTGCGCTACCTGTCCCGGGCCTGTGGTGGCAATAATCTCGCACGATCAGGCGGCCGCGCGCCAAACGAGCCTGCAGATGGCTTCTCTGACCTTGTTCCTCAGTCTGAGTTGAGCCGCAACGATCAGGCGTGCCCTGGGCCTAGAAGATTCAGCGTCTCTGGTGATGGATCAACGCCGAGTTCTTCCCGGAGGATGTGCTGGCATTGGGCCATGACCTGTGCGGCAAGAGCTCGATCACCTGAGGTCAGGCTGGCCTCGATGGCCAGTCGGTATCCGCTCTCGCGTAGTGGATCGAGGTTGATCGCTGATTCGGCCATCGAGAAAGCCAGGGTTGGATCTCCGGCAAGACGCCACTGGCGAGATAGTATTTCGCAGGCTTCGTAGCGCCGACGATCGAGATCACGCCGGACGGTGTCAGCCCACTGGCTATCGACTCCAGCCAGAAACGGGCGTTTGAGAATTGCCCAAGCGGTGGTCGCGCTAGCCAAGGAATCGTCGTCAGCACCTTGCTGACGCCGAGCCCGATCCAGGTGGGTGGTTGCCGCCTCATAGTCAACCCAGGTGTCGGCGGGAAGAACCAATTCGAGAGTTCCAGCGGAGGCAATGAGGGCGCGGCGGCCGATGTCAACCTGATCCAGGAGGCTTCGGATCTTGCTGGTTAGTGAGCTGAGAGCGGTGTTCCATTCTTGTGGTGGTCGTCCAACCCACAACATGTCGGCGAGGGCCTGGCGCGATGTCTGATTCCTTTCCATGATCAAGAAGGCCAGCAATATCGTCCCTTGCACCCCCGGTAGGTTTCGCTCATCGAAGGATGACCCGGGACTGCTGAAGGTGAGTCGTCCTAGTACATGAACACGGATCGGGTTTGTCGTGCCAGTCTGTTGTCCTGCCACCCGTATTGCTCCAAGCTTTTGCCAAACCTCGTGTCCTAGCTTTCCAGAGGAGGGAGATGCATGTCGAATGAACAGTCAGGAAGTCGATCCGGTCAAGGACGGCGGCGGCCCCATGATGAGGCTGGCCAGTTGATCGAGTGCCCGTGTGGCACCGTCCTCCGGGGCGAGAGTCTTGACCGCGTTGTTGCTGTGGCCCAGAGCCACGCCAAGGCTGTTCACGACATGAATCTCTCGTCAGAACAGGCCGAATCAATGGCTCGGCCCAGCTAAAAGACCCCGTCTTCGGACGGTCGACATGGGTGACGAGCGCCCAAGTGAAGAACACAAAATGAGGAGCACAAAATGAAACAGTTTGCTTGCGCAACAGTGGTCGACGGATGTCCCGGAGTGGTGAGGGGTGAGACCGAGGAGGAGGTTCTTGGCCTAGCAGCGGCTCATGCAGCTGAGGCCCATGGAATGTCTGATCTCAGTCCAGAGGTCGTTGAAGCGGTACGTGCCGGAATCAGCGATGCCTGAGCGGTTGCTTTCCCTTCAACCTGTCGTGTGCTAAGTTAGGCACATGCGTCTGCACATTGCCCTCGATGACGATCTGGTAGAAGAGCTCGATCGGCGGGCGGGCAAGCGTCAGAGGAGTGCGTTCATTTCTGAGCTAATCAGGCGAGGGCTTCAAGATGAGCAGCGCTGGGAGGACATCGAGAGTGCACTGGCATCAATCCCTTATGGGGGTCATGAATGGGACGATGATCCGGCCCAGTGGGTCCGCTCTCAGCGCCAGCTCGACACTCGTCGAAGTGGTTAGTAGTGGCCCGCCTCGTATTGGATTCCACTGTTCTGATTGATGCCCTTCGGGGTCGTCCCGCAGCGGGTCGAGTTGCTGCACTTCGACGAGTCGGAACGGAACCCTGGGTGTGTGTAGTTTCGGTTGAGGAGATCTGGCGAGGATTGCGGCCAGAGGAAGAGCCACAGGTTCGCCGCCTTTTCCGCGGACTACGACTGGCTCCTCTTGGTGTCAAAGAGGGCATCTTGGCTGGTCAATGGCGGCGGCAGTTTGCGTCCAAGGGGACAACCTTGCACCAGGCAGATTGCTTGATCGCGGCCGCAGCGCTCGGTATCGGTGCCAGTTTGGCCACAGCGAATCGGTCGGACTTCCCCATGGACCAACTCGTGGTTGAGCATTGGCCCATTGGGGAGTGAGGCTCTAGGGTCTGCAACCATGGATCTTCAGGACAAGGTTGTTGTTGTTACCGGCGGCGGATCAGGCATCGGAGAAGCACTGGCCAAGGCTTCCGTCGCCGCCGGAGCCCGCCACGTTGTGGTTGCTGACCTCGATGGTGAAGGAGCCGAACGGGTGGCGGCCGAAATTGGTGGGACCGCGGTCACCATCGACGTTCGTGACGAAGATGCCATCAAGGCCATGGTCGAGGCAACCCTGCAAGCCCACGGGCCAATCGGGTTGTTCGTGTCCAATGCAGGCTTTGTCACCACCGCCGGATTGGAGGACTCCAATGAGCGCATCCAGAACATGTGGGAGGTACACGTCATGTCTCACATCTATGCCGCCCGAGCTGTTCTCCCGTCGATGATCGCCAACGGAGGGGGATATTTGCTGAACACGGCGTCGGCCGCGGGACTACTCAGCCAGATCGGATCCATGAGCTATTCAGTCACGAAATCGGCGGCAGTGTCTCTGGCTGAGTGGTTGTCCATCACCCACCATCACCAGGGCATTAGAGTTTCGGTGTTGTGTCCGCAGGCGGTGCGGACCGCCATCATTGCCAACAGTCCGGACTCGCTGGGGACCGATGAAGATATCGATCTCGGCGTTGCCGGCGGTGATGGGGTGTTGGAGGCTGACGACGTTGCCCGCATCTGCTTGGAAGCCCTGGCCGAAGAACGATTCCACATCCTTCCCCATCCCGAAGTTGCCACCTATGTCGAGCGAAAAGCCACCGATGTCGACCGTTGGCTTGGTGGCATGCGTCGCTTCCAAGAAGCCATGATCGGCGACGGCCCGATGCCCGGTGACGCCATCGCCAGCCTGGATTAGGCGCCGGGTCCAAGACGACCCGGTGACACCGGAGAGCCTGCGGACTAGGGGGTGTGTGGCCCAGACATACAGAACTCGTTCCCCTCAGGATCGTTGTAGATGGTCCAACGATGGCCCCACTCTTCCTTCTTGGCCACCTCGGTGGCCCCCAGCGAAACAAGACGTTCGCCGTCACTCGATTCGTCGTTGGATTCCAGATCGAGGTGGAATCGGTTTTTGACCGTCTTGCCCTCGGGAACCTTCATGAAAAACCAGTTGGGTGAGATGTCTTCATCGGTGCGTCCAATGGAGATAAAGAATTCGCTAGCACCCTCATCAATTGGTAGTCCCATGGCTTCGGACCAGAACTTGGCCACCAGTTGGGGGTCTTGGCAATCAAGGGTGAGATTGGCAATGGTCATGGACATGGATGGCTTCTTTCGTAGTGGTCGAGTTGGATCGAGTCGGGGTAAATCAGAATCGGATGGCGGTGGGGAAGGATGTGACTAGATCGGCCAGCAGATCTCGGTGCGGTAGGCTTCGGGATCATCGGAGTCGGGGAGACTGACGGTGTAGATCTCGCGGATCATCAACTCAGGTCCGGAGGGTTCTTCATCGGTCGCGGTCTGGCCGGGAATGAGTTCGCCTTTGGCCGCTGGACTGTTCCGTGCCACCCAGGATCCGAGAGCGGCATAGGTCTGCCCGATGGTCTCATGGGATCCCTGGTGCACGATGACGGCGGCTTGATGACGGGGCAGCTCGATGACCGAAAGGCCCCGGTTCGGTTCGGGAATCGGGGCTGGCTGCATCACGGGAATGTAGGCAATGACCCGTTCGGCATCGTGGTCATAGATCACGGGTTCATAGAGGGCGGCCCCAGGTCCGCTCGTGATGAAGCCGAGAGTGTTGGCTGCTTCGTACAACAATCCGAAGGCCTCACCGAGGAAGCCAGAGAATTCTTCGCTGGTCATCACTCCGGAAACCGCCAGGGCGAACTCATGTTCTAGGGTTCGGACATGAACTGGTGTTTGCTCGTTCGGCAGAACGATGGCCCGTTGCAGTTCATCGACAATGCGTTCGGTTTGGGTTAGCCGTTCGCTCATCAGGATCTGGTGTTGGGAGAGAATCTTCCTGGTAATTTCCGGGTCGCTGGCGACGAGGATTTCCTTGACCTGGGCTAGCGGCAACTCAAGTCCGCGTAGGCGGCTCAAGATGGCGGCATCGGCGAGCTGGCCAGGGTGATAGGAGCGGTAGCCGGTTTCCTCATCAACTGAATCTGGAATCAAGATTCCTTGCTGGTGATAGGCCCGCAGCGCCTTCACCGACAACAGTGCGGCTCGGGAGAACATGCCAATGGGCATGAGCGACTGGTCGCTGTCGACACCAATTCGATTGCCGTTTCCTCCGGGTGTTCCCTCTTGAGCCATACAAACATCATGGGGTCTCCGGCCGGGGGAGAGTCAAGAGGTAGGCAAAGAATTGTTTTCGAGTCAGGTGTGGTTGGCTGATCGGAAGGAGCAAGAATGGCTTGATGAGAGACATAGCTGGCCTTGGAGCTATCGGAGGTATTGACTACACCGTCTTGCTTTGCCAAGACATCACCTCGATGCGTGGTTTCTATGTCGAGGTGATGGGCTTCGAGATTGGCAGTGAGGTCCCGGGCAAGTGGGTTGAGTTCCGAGTCGGATCACACCGGCTGGCGTTGCGTTTGCGCAGTCGCCCCTATGACGGCCCAGCTCCTGTGCCCGACGCAGCGTCAGTCCAGCTCGCTTTTCGAGTGCCCCCGGGTGAGCTTCAACGCGCGGTTACTCAGCTAGCGGATCTGGGTGTGCAACTGCTTGAGCCAGTCACCGATTTTGAGTTCTTTGGTCATCGAGCCTTTTTCTTCGCCGACCCGGAGAACAATGTCATCGAGATCTACGCCGAAGTCTGACGTGGCGAGATGTCGCCTCGAGAAACAGCCTGGCTTCGTCTAGCGCGATCGAGAGCTGTCGATGACTCCGGTGTTGAATCCGGCTAGGTGGAGGCCACCGGCAAAGCGGGCGTGCTCGATCTTGGTGCACCGGTCCATAACAACATCCAGACCGGCGGAGTGGGCGATCTCCGCTGCCTCATCGCTCCAAACACCCAGCTGCAACCAGAGTGACTTGGCCCCGATGGCAACAGCCTCATTGGCGACGTCGGGGCAATCGCTGGACCGACGAAAAACGTCAACCATGTCGGGTACTTCCGGAAGGGCATCCAGGCTGGGGTAGCAGGTCAATCCCTGGATTTCGGTCTCGCGTGGATTCACCGGATAGACAGTGAAGTGGCACAGCGAGGAACGCAAGTAGGTCAGCACAAAGCTGGAAGCGCGAGAAGCCTTGGATGATGCCCCGACGATGGCGATGGACTTGGTCCGGTCCAAGAGGCGTCCCCGGTCAACGGCGGATGGTGCGGTCCAAGACGAAGCTGTTTGCTGATTGTCGTTGCTCATGCTGTCGTTGCTCATGATTTGGCGTCTCCGGTGTTGATTTGCTGGGATGCGGCTAGGGCTCGGTCCAGATCCCACAAGATGTCATCCAAGTCCTCCAAGCCAACCGACAACCGGATAGTGTCTGCCCCGACCCCCGCCTCTTCCAGTTGCTCATCACTCATCTGTTGATGGGTCGTCGATGCTGGGTGGATGACCAGGGTTCTGGCATCGCCAACATTGGCCAGGTGGCTGACCATCTGCAGATTTTCGATGAAGGCTTGTCCGGCCGAGCGACCGCCCTTGACTCCGAAGGTGAAGATGGCACCCGCCCCCTTGGGAAGGTACTTCATTGCCAGATCATGCGAAGGTGAGGACTCCAGCCCGGCATAGGCCACCCACGAGACCCGGTCGTCTTCTTCTAACCATTTGGCCACCGCAACGGCGTTGGCGACATGAGCGTCCATGCGGAACGGGAGGGTTTCGATGCCTTGCAGGATGAGGAAGGCGCTGTGAGGCGAGAGCGATGCTCCGATGTCTCGCAGCTGTTCGGAACGTAGGGCGGTGCAGAAGGCGTACTGTCCAAAGTTGCCAACCCATTGCAGCCCGTTGTAGGCCGGGATGGGCTCGGTCATACGAGGGAAGCGGCCAGAAGCCCAATCGAACTTGCCGGATTCGGAAATGACCCCGGCAATGGTGGTGCCGTGACCACCGATGAACTTAGTGGCGGAGTGCAGCACGATGTCGGCTCCCCACTCCATTGGCCGGCACAGGTAGGGGGTAGCGAAGGTTGCGTCGATGACCAGGGGCAGGTTGTGGCTGTGGGCGACCTCGGCCAAGGCTTCGATGTCGGCGACGGCTCCGGATGGGTTGCCAATGATCTCGGTGTAGATGGCCTTGGTGTTTGGCCGAACGGCAGCAGAAAACGCTTCGGGAGAGGCATTGTCAACAAAGGTTGTTTCGATGCCAAGACGGGCCAGTGTGATAGACATCAAGGCATAGCTTCCGCCATAGATGCTGGCGGCGGAAACTAGGTGGTCACCTGCTCCGGCCAGGGTGGTCAGGGTGAGAAACTCCGCTGCTTGGCCACTGGCAGCTGACACCGATCCAATGGCACCTTCGAGGCTGGCGATGCGTTCCTCAAAGGCCGCACACGTTGGGTTGGAGATCCGGCTGTAGATGGTGCCGTATTTTTGGAGTGAGAACAGATCAGCAGCGTCGGCGGTGTCTTCAAAGACAAAGCTGGTGGATTGGTAGATTGGCACGGCCCGGGCTCCGGTGGCCGAGTCGGGTCGGCCTCCGGCGTGCAATGCTCGGGTACGGAAACCCCACTCGCGGTCTGTCATGTTCTGCCCTTCGGTCTGTCGGTGCAATCTGTTGGTGTGACGACTGGTTCAGTGTGGCGTATCGGTTGGGAGATGAGCAACCCGTCTTGGACGGGATTTGGCCGCAGACGGTGGCTATGGCCAGGAATGAATTGTGGGCCCATGTTGGCCCAACGTTGCTGCCAGCTGGCCGAGGTCATCCGGATCACCGGTGAGGATGTCATCGTTGAGGCGCATGGCAAGAGCGACAAGGTGAGCGTCCACCGGGTCGGAGCTGTCGGCTTGTCCAAGTAGCCGCCCAACTGACTTGCCATCCATGAAAGGGTGGATCGTGATGATCTTCAGGAATGATGCCAGCCGGGCCTGCTTCGACCCGTTCCGCCATACCTGAGAAACAACCGGATGGGTGGTGTGAAGCGGAATTCCCGAGGTGTTCGCTGTATGTAGAAATACGCGGGCGATATTCTCATCGCGATCAACGGAGATTAGAAACCCAGCATCGAGTATCACAGTCCGTATCGGGTTGCCATCGCTTTGACGGCATCCTCGTCAATAGGTCCGGCTTCCTCGTCCCAATCGTCAAGGAAGTTCGCGAGGGCGTCGCGCCGTTCGATGTCGGCGGCAAGGAGCCGGATGGCGTGACGAATGGTGCCCGACCGCCCACCAAATTCTGGGGCAAGCTTGTCCAGAGTCTCTTCATCATCGGCATTGAGACGTACGGTCGTCGTGTGCATACTGGGAGTGTAGCACGATCGTGATGCGCGGGCAAGGATCTGCTCCTAACCCTCGAAGGGACTCACGATGTGGAGCCCAAGATCGGCGGCGGCAGGAATCTGTTGACGGTCAAAGGTGACGAAGTGAACTGGGCGGGGAAGCCGGTCAGCAGCTGCCAGGTGGATAGCATCAACGGTGGCCAGGCCATAGCGGGCACCAATCTCTGCTGCCCTGGTTAGACATCGCTGGTCAACGGGCACCTCCCAGAATGCCTCCCATTCGTTCCGTACTCCTGCCCACAATTCTCGTTGGGCGGTTGGAGTTGGCGTCGCTTGGAATAGGGCCAGCTGCAATTCGGTCTTGGCCATTGCGCTCGCAACCCAGGAGTCGGCCTGGTTCATGGCCTCAATCACCAGGATTCGGTCACGATCGGCCAGGTAGCGGCGCATCAGGGCCGAGGTGTCAAGAAAGGCTGTTGTGATGCTCGGCCTAGCGGTCATTGGTCCGACGTTCATCGACGGCCCCGAACCGAGTCGAGCAAGCGGTCGGCTCGTACATCGGCCGGGACAGGTAAGGGGGGAGGAGCTGACGGTTGGTCGTGTCGCCGAGGTGGTTCGATCAGGCCAGCCCCGGCCAAATCCCACAGAGTCACACCCGCGGTATCTGGACTAAGCGGCCCGAGCTGGGCGACTGGCTGCCCGTCGGCAGTGACGATGATTCGCTCACCGGCCTTGGCTCGACGAAGACTGGCAGCCACGGTATTGCGCAGCTCCCGGACACCGATTGTTTCAACCGGCTCACTTGTTTCAACCGGCTCACTTGTTTCAACCGGCTCACTTGTTTCAACCGGCTCACCGATGACGCCAGCGCTCGGCAACTTTTCCTGGGGGCTTTGAGCTTGGTTGTCGGTGAAAGTCATTCCTGGATGCTAGAGCAGAGTTCAATATGTGTCCACCGGTGTACACATTCTGATTTGGTTGGCGATGAGATACGCCCTATGTTCCACACCATGAACTTTGCTTTCACCGAAGAACAAGAACAACTCCGCGAATTCGTCCGCTCCTTCATGGACGACAAATCCTCCGAAGCCTCAGTACGTGAGCTGATGGAAACCGACGCTGGCTATGACACCGCAGTGTGGTCCCAGATGGCTGAGCAGATGGGTCTGCAAAGCCTGGTCATTCCTGAGGAATACGGCGGCCAAGGTTTCACCTTCGTCGAACTTGGCGTTGTGTTGGAAGAGATGGGCCGCCGCCTTCTCTGTGCCCCATTCCTGTCTGGACTACTTGCTTCCCTAGCCGTCCTTCACTCCGGAGACGACGAAGCCAAGAAAGCTCACCTTCCAGGAATTGCCTCGGGCGAAACCATTGCCACCCTCGCCTTCACTGAAGAGAACGGTCGTTGGGACGAAGCCGGAATTGAAGCCACTGCCGATGCCGATGGCAAGATCACCGGGACCAAGAGCTTTGTCATCGACGGCAGTATCGCCAGCCTTCTCATCGTGGCCGCCCGCACCGATGCCGGCGTGAGTTTGTATGCCGTTGACGCTGGTAGCGAGGGTGTCACGGCAACTGCCCTGGCCACCATGGACCAGACACGCAAACAATCCAAGATCGAGTTTTCTGGTGCTCAGGGAACCCTGATTGGAACCGACGGAGCAGGCTGGGACACCCTCAGCACGGTGTTGGATCTTGCTGCTGTCGCCCTTGCCGCCGAGCAGGTTGGTGGAGCCCAGTTCGTTCTGGAAATGGCCGTCCAATACGCCAAGGATCGGGTCCAGTTCGGACGCCCAATCGGCTCCTTTCAAGCCATCAAGCACAAGTGTGCCGACATGCTGCTCGAGGTCGAGTCAGCCAAGTCGGCCGCTTACTACGGCCTGTGGTGCGCCGCAGAGTTGAATGATGAGCTTCCATCGGTGGCCAGTCTGGCCAAGGCCTACTGCTCCGAGGCGTACTTCCATACCACCGCCGAGAACATCCAGATTCATGGCGGCATTGGCTTCACTTGGGAGCATCCAGCTCACCTCTACTTCAAGCGAGCCAAGAGCTCTGAGCTGATGTTCGGCGATCCCGCATACCATCGCGAACTCCTCGCCCAGCGCATCGGCCTCTAGGCGGAAGAGTCCTTTAGTAATTCTGGTGCCGGTAGAGCATGCTCTACCGGCACCAGCTTGGTTTTGGTGAGTGGTGCTGAATCGGGGTGGGGTGGGCCTACGGTTGGGCTCGTGATTCCCGTCCTTATCTTGTTGGCCACGGCTGCCGCGGTGGTGATGATTGGCCTGGTCTTTGTCGGATCAGCCGTTGACAAGACATCAAAGATGCCGGCCCAGATCGTCGTCGACACCCATGAGGCCATTGACTTTGTCGGAGATGCCATCCCCATTGAGGTTTCCTCGGTACTGAGTTATGACGATGTTCGACGGCTGATTCGTCTGCACATGGAATGGGTTCAGGCCTACCATTGGGCGCCGGAGAACGATAGCGATGGGCCAGTGGTCTTCGAAGAGTTTGACCCCCTTGACTATGTGATGGAACGAGCCGACATCGTCGGTCTGGACGTGAAGCGAGAACACGCGGCTGCGGTGGTGGAGGCACACTCGTCCTACCTGCAATTCATGGGTGCCATACACCTGGATGACCCCGTAAACGTCGAGGCCGACCTGGCCGAGCTGCCATTGCTGGACTCGCCCTATGAGCCACCCGAGATTGGTCCCGGCGACGCAGCCTCTAACTGATTGGTGATGACCCTGGCTAGTTGGTGATGACCCGGGGATGCAGCGAGATTTCCGATCTGGCACCGGTCAGGTGTCGTATATGGATCGCTGCCGGTGCCAGTTGGTGGGAAGGGTTAGCGCTTATTCAGATGACGGAGGGTGCCACGGTGTGTCAGACTGACTTCCAATCAGAGGAAGGAGGTGATCCAAGTTGAAGAATTCTGACTTTGGAATCTCGGAGGTGGCCATCCGCTAACTCCCTGAGTGAGACCGTCTTTGCCAAGACTGTCACATTCGGAGAACGCAGATGGAAAACCCTTCGGGGTTCCACAAGTAGTTTGCGAGCCGAGTGGTTTGCAGCGAGTCCCTCGGGGGTAGCCATCGGCTGCCCCCGATACTCGTTTTTGTGACAACGAACCAGGACGAGGGAATTCCCGTGCCCAGCGTCGAATGAGTTAGGATCAAACCCTCATGAAGCGACCAATCAAGTTCGAGCATTTCCAGTTTGTTGGCGACAAGCGAAACCTGACGGCCTATGACGTCGACGCCATGACCGACGAATCCATCATCAATGAACTGATGGAAGCAGGGACCTATCTCTGTTTCGGTCCCGATACCGCCACTGAAGCCCGCAATCGCGGCTACCGGCTTTACGACGGGCCGGGCTCTGTCTGAGCTCGTTCGCATCCCATCCACCGATGGGATCACGCTGGAAGCCCATCTGGCACAACCCGTTGGGAAACAGAAGGCCCCCGGAGTGTTGTTGCTGCACGGCTTTCCGTCCGGAGCAATCAATGCCGAACACATTGGTCTGGACATGGCCGAGCTCGCCGACCGAATCTCACTGGAGATGGGCTGGATCGCACTTGCTATCCGGTTCCGTGGCTGCGGATCATCGGGTGGCGACTTCAGTCTGAATGGTTGGGTAGAGGATGCTCAGGCCAGTATCACCTACCTACGCGCAGTCGGCCGATCGGCCCGGATCTGGGTTTGTGGGACCGGCACCGGTGGAGCAGTGGGCGCCATTGCCTCGGTAACCGAACCCGACGTTGCCGGTGTTGCCATGTTGGCATCACCTGCGGACTTCAACGATTGGGCTACCCAGCCGGATCGGTTACTTCGCCATGCCCGAGACGTCGGCGCTATCAAGACGCCTGAGTTCCCCGAGGACACCGATGCCTGGAAGGCCGAACTCAAGGCGGCCCGACCGACCTCAGCAGCAGAAGCCCTCTTTCCGCGGCCTCTCCTGGTAATGCACGGTGTTGCCGACGAAGTAGTGCCGCAATTTGATGCTCGAGCCATTGCCGATGCTCATAGCGAAGCTGATCTGCGTCTGATTGAGGGAGCCAGCCATCAGCTGAGGCATGACCCACGGGCGATGGCGGTACTTCTTGGTTGGTTGGAACGTCGCCGGCGATCATGAGATAGTGGGCTCGAAGTAGGGGAGGGATGATCGTGGCTACTCACGCGGCGGGAAGGCTGAGGCGTTGGATGTTCGGTGCCGCAGCCATGTCCCTTGTTGGCGGTTGCGCTGGCGGTGCAAACGAGGTCGCGCTGGGAACGACCTTGCCGGTCACAACGGTCTTACTTGTGGCCAGCGTCCCGCCTATCCCTCCTTCGACAACGACCGTCCCGATACCAACGACGAATGATCCGACAACGACGGTTGCGCCAACGACCCAACCGCCTCCACCGCCAAGGTCCGATGAGCTTGCACTCGAGCAGATCGACCGCTTGACCGCAGACCTCGCTTCCAAGTCAGTTGTTGCTTCGGGTACCGGCTACTTCTTTGCTCAGAACATGATGTACCGACACACCATCACGGTCTTTGGTTCTGAGGAGCAGCTGGTGGCGACGATCCCTGTCACCGTCGATCTGGCTGCCTTCGGAATTGACATTCCATCTGGTAGCTATCAAGGGGCCCCGGTTGAGGCCGCATTCAGTCCGGATGGTCGCTATGGCTATGTGTCCAACTACCAGATGTATGGCCCCGGATTTGGTGGAGGCGCTGGTGACAATTGCAACCGCGGTGAGGGTCAGAACAGCTATGTCTACCGGGTTGACACCGAGCTTCTCGGTGGTTCTGGTTCACCCATTGATGCGGTGTATGAGGTTGGGTCGGTTCCCAAGTACCTACAGGTCACGCCGGACAATCGGTATCTGCTGGTCACGAACTGGTGCTCCTTTGACTTGTCGGTGATTGACCTTGCATCCGGCGACTTGATTCGTTCGATCCCGCTTGGGCGTCATCCTCGGGGCATCGCTGTTTCGTCGGACTCGAAGACGGCCTACGCCACAGTCATGGGCGGGTCCGATATCGCGATCATTGACCTTGAGCGTGTTGGCGATACTGAGAATGACAGTGACGAGCTTGAGCTTGGTTGGCTGAAAGGAGTTGGCAGCAATCCGAGGCATGTTGTTATCAGCCCAGACAACCAAATCCTGAATGTGACCCTCAATGGCGAGGGCACGGTGATCAAGATTGATCTGGCAACCGGCGAGGTTGTTGATCGGGTGCGGACTGGTACTGCGCCACGAAGTATGGCTGTCGCTGATGACGGGCACACCATCTATGTCGTCAACTATGAATCGGACACCATGAGCCAGGTTCGCACCTCAGACTTCGAAATACTGCAAACGTTCAAGACGGCCCACCATCCAATTGGGATCACCTTCGATCCCCAGTCGCGAGAAGTGTGGGTGTCGGCCTACTCCGGTGTCATCCATGTTTACGCCCAAGTTGAACCTGAATCGGATTCCTAAACAGAGGTGACGTCGTCGCTGCCGAGGGCAAAGTCGTCAAACTCGGTGTCAGTTGATTCCAGGTGCTCGAACTCGATCACATTGATCTCTTCGAACTTGGTTCGCAGCCAGCCTTCGCCAGCATCCAGCAGGCCTAGCTTGCGACAGTTAGGCACGATCTTGGAGAAGAGGAGTCGTTGGAATTCCTTCTCTTCCGGTGCCGCATTGAGCTGGGCGTCGATGATGGGACGAATGTTCGTGATCCCCATCCGGTCCCATACCTCCTGCTGGAGGAAACGGTCGCGCATGCGAACTGCAGCCTCGAAGGCAAACTCTTGGCGCTCCTGGATCTCGGCCAGGGTGAGATGCTGGTAATACTCTTCCAAGGTCAAGACGCCGAAGGCAACGTGGCGGGCTTCGTCACTCATGACATAGCGCAACAGCTGCTTCAGAAGTGGCTCCGACGTCATCATGTGGAGGTAGCCAAAGGCGGCAAGAGCCAATCCCTCAACCATGATCTGCATGCCCAAATAGGTCATGTCCCATTCACTATGGTTGATGATGTCATCAAGCAGATGCTTGAGGTGGACATTGACTGGATAGTTGCCTTCAAGCTTGGTGTCCAGATATTTGGCGAACACCTCGACGTGGCGGGCTTCATCCATGACCTGGGTCGAGGCGTAATACTTCGCATCAATCCAAGGGACGGTCTCCACAATCTTGGCGGTAGCGATGAGGGCACCCTGTTCACCGTGCATGAACTGGCTGAGTTGCCAATTCAACGACTCCTTGTCCAGTTGAGCCCACTCCTTGTCGCCCCAATTCTTGAACGGGCTGTCGGCTGACTCTGCCAGGCGGGTAATTGGCCCATTCTGAACCTCGCTTACCATGGCAATGTCGGCAACGACCTTGTCCTGGTCAACGTCAATGGACCAGTCCAGATCCTTCTCGCCGTCCCACATGGAGTGCTTGGATTTCTCGTACAGCTTGTTCAGGCGAGGGCGAGCACCCTTTTCGTAGTCCCACGTAAAGATCGAGTCGGCTTCGTTTTTGACGATGGAGATGGATGCTTCCTTCTCGGTATTGGTCAGCATCAGGATCTGGGCGATGTCGTTGGCGTCGTTTCGACCGAGCATCTCGTAGTCAGTAGCCGTCATTGGTTGCCCTCTCAGGTGGTGGAACTGTTGTGGCGCCGGTGAGAGCGCGGAATTGGATCGAGTGAAGAGACGATGGGTCAAGCGAGTCCATTCTCGGCTGACTGACACCGTAAGGTGAGATACTACGACAGGGAGGGCAAGTTTGTCGAGACCCCTTCAGTGCTAACGTTAGAAACGCAGCGAGACAATCTCTAGTTAGCCCAGGGGACGGGGCCGTCGACGTCCAACTCATAGTGGGAAATTGCGTCGATGATGGCTTGTCGATCCAGCACGCTTTCGGCCACCAGCTGTTCCAACACGGTGACAACAATATTGGCCATATTGGTCTCGAAGTGGGTTCGCAGGGCCTCGCGGGTGTCGCTCAAACCCATACCGTCGGTGCCAAGAACGGCGAACCGATTGGGAATGAACCGAGCGATTTGCTCAGGCACCGAACGCACAAAGTCACTGACCGCTACCACCGGACCAGCCTTAGCTGAGACCTGGTCAGTGATATATGCGGTACGCGGATGCTCGGCTGGATGGAGTCGGTTCCAGCGTTCCACCTCCAACGCGTCCTCTCTCAATCGCTTGTAGTTCGTAGCACTCCACAAATCGACGCCGACTCCCCATCGTTCGGCTAGTTCAGTCTGAGCTTCTCGGGCTGGCCCTTGGGAGGTTCCGGAGAACACGATGGATGCACGAGTGTCAAAGCCATCCGGGCTGTCAGCCCAACGGTAGAGGCCGCGAAGGATTCCCTCAGTCGAACCATCTGGCATAGCCGGTTGTTCATAGTTCTCGTTGTAAATGGTGATGTAGTAGAAGATGTCCTCGTTGTCTTCATACATCCGCTTGATGCCATCCTGGATGATGACCGAGAGCTCATAGGCGAAGGCAGGGTCATAAGTCTGGCAAGCAGGAACGGTCGAAGCCAAGAGCAAGCTGTGGCCATCTTGATGTTGGAGGCCTTCGCCCATCAGAGTTGTTCGGCCAGCAGTTGCTCCCATCAGGAAACCGCGGGCTCGTGAGTCAGCAGCCGACCAGATGAGGTCGCCAACCCGTTGGAACCCAAACATTGAGTAAAAGGTGAAGAACGGGACCATGGGTACGCCCTGATGGGCGTAGCTGGTAGCAGCGGCAATCCAGCTGGCCATGGATCCAGCCTCGGTAATGCCTTCTTCCAGGAATTGGCCGGTGCTGCTTTCGCTGTAGGAAAGCAGAAGCTCATGGTCGACGGGTTCATACTTCTGGCCAAAGGGCGCATAGATTTCGAACTCGCGAAACATCGAGTCCATGCCGAAGGTTCGGGCCTCATCGGGCACGATTGGCACCACTCGTGGACCGAACTCGTCTTCTCGCATCATCTCACGAAGCATTGAGGTGAAAGCCATGGTTGTACTGACTGCTCGCCCACCGGAGCCTTCAATGAAGGTAGCGAAGGGCTTGTCCGTTGGCATTTGCAGTGGTCGCCGTATGGCAGATCCCTGCCGATGAGGAAGGGCACCGTCAAGGGCCTTGCGACGTCCAACCATGTATTGATGCTCGGGAGAGTCCGGAGCTGGTTGCAGATACGGAGGCAACCCATCTTCCAACATCTCCTCGGAGATGTCGTTCTGGAGTTGAAGCCGGTCACGAAGTTCCAGGATCTGCTTCTTGCTCATTTTCTTGATGGAGTGGGTTGCGTTTCGCCCCTCAAATCCTTGGCCAAGGGTCCAGCCCTTGACTGTCTTGGCCAGGATGACCGTTGGTTGTCCGACGTGTTCTACCGCGGCCTTGTATGCGGCGTAGACCTTCTTGTAGTCGTGTCCACCGCGGGGGAGGCCTCGCAGCTCGTCGTCAGACAGGTGCTCGACTAGCTTGCGGAGCCGAGGGTCCGGGCCGAAGAAGTTCTCACGAATGTAGGCACCAGTCTCGACTGCGTATCGCTGAAACTCGCCGTCGACAGTGGAGTTCATCTTGTTGAGCAAGACCCCATCGATGTCGCGTTGTAGGAGCTCGTCCCAGCGTCCGCCCCAAACCACCTTGATGACATTCCAGCCTGCCCCGCGAAAGACTCCTTCTAGTTCTTGAATAACCTTTTCGTTGCCGCGGACTGGCCCATCCAGCCGCTGCAGATTGCAGTTCACTACCCAGGTGAGATTGTCCAGACCGTGACGCCCGGCCAAGGAGATTGAGCCAAGGGTTTCTGGCTCATCACACTCGCCGTCGCCGAGGAAGGCCCAGACTCGTGATTGCTCGGTGTCTTCAATGTGGCGATTCTGCAGGTACTTCAGGAAGCGGGCGTGATAGAGCGAGTTGATGGGCCCGAGCCCCATGGAGACGGTTGGGTATTCCCAGAAGTCGGGCATGAGTCGGGGGTGGGGGTAACTGGACAGGCCTCCGCCGCCGACCTCCATGCGGAAGTTGTCCAGCGTGTCTTCACTACGCCGACCCTCCATGAATGCGCGGGCGTAGATGCCGGGAGCGGCATGTCCTTGGAAGTAGACAGCGTCGCCCGGTGTTCCGTTTTCCTTACCTCGGAAGAAATGGTTGAAGCCCACCTCATAGAGCGAGGCGGAGGAGGCAAAGGAAGAGAGGTGGCCACCGATTCCGTCGGCCTTCTTGTTGGCTCGGACCACCATGGCCGCCGCGTTCCAACGGATGAATGAGCGGATGCGCCGCTCGAGAAACTCATCTCCGGGGAAGAACGGCTGCTGCTCAGTCGGGATGGTGTTGACATAGTCTGACGTGATGGTCTTGGGGTTGCCAAGGTGAAGCTCACGAGCTCGTTCGTTGAGCCGGCCCAACAAGTATCGGGCGCGGGTCTTCCCGGTGCTTTCGGTGACAGCTTCTAAGGATTCCAACCATTCGGTTGTTTCTTCCGGATCGATATCGGGGAGTTGGCTCAAGAAACCATCAAATGTCATGTCGCTAGTGTGCCCTAAGTGGATGTCAGATCTGACGATGATTCAGGTGTCAACGGGTTACTCGCCGAGAGGTAGCCCTAGGCTGACGAATCGACATCGGAAGGCAAGGAAGATCCATGGTTGTTGATCTCTATACCGATGGCGCATGTTCGGGCAACCCTGGCCCGGGCGGCTGGGGGTGGGTGACCGACGATGGTCGTAGCGGCAAGGGTGGCGCCGAACACACCACCAATCAGCGGATGGAAGTGCAGGCTGTTCTTGAAGGCCTGAACGAGGTGTCAGGAGCGGTGAACGTTGTTTCGGACTCGACCTATGTGGTCAAGTGTTTCAACGATCGCTGGTTTGAGGGATGGAAGAAACGCGGTTGGAAGAATTCGCAGAAAAAGCCGGTTGCCAATCGAGACTTGTGGGAGCCTCTCATCCAGCTCTACCTGGAGCGAGAGCACGAGCTGAGCTTCACCTGGGTGAAGGGTCACTCTGGAAACAAGTTCAACGAGATTGCTGATCAGCTGGCGGTGGAGGCCCGTGACGCGCAGTCAGAAATCCTGGCCGGGAACCATGTGACTGCCACCATTGAGCAGGTTGCGGTTCCTTGGCCTATCGGGAACGCCATCTGGGTCATTGGACCGAACAATCTCGGGCGTGGCCATCGGGAAGGTCTGGTCGATGCCATTGCTCGCTTGGGGTCAGAAGACATCGTGATCTCTGGCTTGCGTCGAGGGGTTGAGTTGGAGGCTGCTGAGTTGGCGCTCAAGTCTGGTCAGCGGCTTGGTGTTGTTCTGCCCTTTGCTGATCCTGCCGCCGGCTGGCCAGTCGATGACCGATCCCGGTTTGATACCGCTTGTGGGCAAGCGACGTGGTTGGTGACCTTGGATGGTGATGTCGCCAGTCCTGGACAAGCGGTTGAAGCCAGAAATCTCTGGCTCCAGGCGGCATGCATCGGGGCAATCGTTATCGGCGATCAACCATCCGCAGCACTGTTGGAAGAGGCAGGGCTCTCGGTTGTGCAGATAGATAGTTGAGCCTGATCAAAGATTGATTCTGGCTCGGATCGGCAGTATCGGGACTCGCAGTACATGGGCTAGCGCTACTTGGCCTGTGTGTATCGAGATTGCCAGCAGTGGCGCCGTGAGTCTTCGACAGATCCGCCTAGGGGACCTGGAGGAGACGCAGCGCGATGTAGGCCGAGTTGATCTCTCGACGGATGGACCGGGCTAGTTCGGCTCGTTCAGGATCGGACTCACCAGCAGCCAGATGATCAGCGATGAGGGCGCTGTGTGATTGCTTGACCTCATCCCAGCTCACGTCCCGGTCAAGTCCAAGGATGGCAAGCAAGGTAGCAACACTGTCGCCCTCAGGAACCCGGATTGTTCCGGTCGATTCGGTGATTCGCCCGCGCGAGCGACCGGCAAGCCCTGTTGGCTCAAAGGGATGCGCCTGGCCCTGCTCAGGAGCGTCCAGCACGACACCGAGGTCGTCAAGCCCGTAGTCAATAGCGAGGTCACTTTCGAGGTCAAGATCGATGCTGCGGGGGATGATGCCATCGCTAATTGATTCGATTTCCGGCCCAGGCTCAAGCGGTGGAGCAGTTTCCAAGGGCGGGGCAGCGATCGGACGCACAGCCTCGAACGGTGTTGAGTGGGTAGTGTCAGCCTCGAACGGTGTTGAGTGGGTAGCGTCAGCCTCGAACGGTGTTGAGTTGGCAGCGTCAGCCTCGAAGGATGGTGCTGGTGCCGCTGCCCAGGCTGGAGGAAGCTGTTCTTGGGGAGAAACCGCCGGTGGCTGCTTGGCGAAGCCAAGGTCGGGCAAGGTCGCAGAGTCAAGAGTGTCTGCGGGTTCCTCGGAGTCAGCTCCGACGTTTGGAAGGTGCCATCCGCTCCCATCATCCTCGGGTGGGGTGACCACCTCGGCGACGGGAGAATTCGGTTGCTGGTCAGACGCGGTCGGGTCAAGAGGTGAGGTAGACGTTGGTGTAGAAGTTGGGGCCGGCGGCATCGGCTCGGTCCCGACTTGGGTGTCGACCCCAGCGATCGGAGCGAGACCCGACGCTTCTTTCGTCGACATGGCAGCGTTCTCCGCGTCCTCATCGATCGTCCTTAGCCAGTCGTCAACGTTTCCGCTTTCGGCCGAGCTGCCTTGACTACCTTTTTTGAGCTTGAACAGACCCATGGCGTTACTATCGGCCCCGACTGGCAGAAATGTAGTTCTATGTTTTTGATCAGGCTTCAGTTGCGCTCCTTCAACGAGATAGCATTCGAGGGGTGAGTACCCGGATGTTGATGATGTTGTCGCTGATTTGCGGAGTCGCAATCCTGGGGGCCTTCGCCATCCAGGTCACGTTCTTTTTCTAGATCGTTTTCCCGAAAGGCGTGCCAGACCCACCACTCACGATGGTATGTCGTCACCCTTGGTAGTCGTACGGAGCGCAAGCCCGCCGTTGGCAACGATGCTTGAGCGAAAGAAGTTGAGATCACCCGAAGGAGTCGCCTGGCCGCGGTAGGATCGCCCGACGCAAACCGTTCTCGGAGGTGGTTCTTTTGACCAACCAGCATTTCGATGTGGTCATTATTGGTGGCGGGCCGGCTGGCTATGGCGCCGCACTCTATGGCGCATCTGCCGGTCTCAATATTGCGCTAGTGGAACGACACAAGCTGGGCGGAACGTGCCTCAATGTCGGATGTATCCCGGCTAAAGAGCTTCTGGAGACAGCGGCAATTCAACGGGTCATCAACCATGCCGGAGAGTTTGGTGTCCTGGCCGAGGCGCAAGGCATTGATTGGTCCGTCACCATGGATCGCAAGCAAGGAATCATTGACAAGCTCGTTGGTGGTGTCACCGGGCTTCTGAAAAATCGCAAGGTGACCATTGTTGATGGCACCGGCACCCTGAGCCCAGACCACCGGTCCGTCATCGTGGCTGGAGGCTCATCGGGTGAGCAGACAATCACCGGAGACTCAATCATCCTGGCTGCCGGGTCTGTTCCACGTACCATTCCTGGCTTCCCTATCGATTCCCAGCAAATTGTGACCTCAGACGAAATGCTCTCCATCCCCGAGTTGCCGAAATCGGCAATCGTCATCGGTGGCGGCGCAATTGGGGTTGAGTTCGCGTCAATGATGGCCGACCTTGGCACCGACGTGACCATCTTGGAAGCTGCGCCAAGCATCCTCATCAACTGTGATCGAGATCTGATCAAGGTTGTCGAACGTAATTTCAAGAAACGTGGAATCAAGATTCGTGACGGAGTTATGGTCAGTGGCCAGACCACCGGTCCTGACGGTGTCACCGTGTCCTTTGGTGAGGACGAGCAAGTTACTGCGGACACCGTGGTGGTTTCCATCGGTCGCCGGCCCTTCTCTGAGACTCTTGGCTTGGCCAACACTCAGGTGGCGGTTGATGAGCGTGGCTTCATCGGTGCAGACCAGAACTGTCGAACCAATGTTGCGGGAGTCTGGGCGATTGGCGACGTCATCGACACGGCGCAGCTGGCTCACGCCGGTTTCATGGAAGCCATTGTCGCGATCACCGATATTCTTGGTGAGGACCCGGTTCCAATCGCATACGACAAGCTGCCATGGTGTATCTACTGTCAGCCCGAGGTCGCCTTCGCTGGGCTGACGGAACAAGAAGCCAAGGACGCCGGTTATGACGTCATTGTGTCCAAACACCGCTATTCCGGAAACTCCAGAGCCATGATTGTTGGTGAAACTGATGGCCTGGTCAAGATTGTTGCCGAGAAGCAAGCCGATGGAACTGGCGGTGTCATTCTCGGTGTTCATCTTGTTGGCCCATGGGTCACCGAGCAGCTCGGCCAGGGATATCTGGCCGTCAACTGGGAGGCCACTGCCTCCGAAGTAGCCCAGTTCATTCAGCCGCACCCGACAATTAGTGAGCTCTTTGGCGAGAGTGTCATGGCCCTAACCGGGCGATCTCTCCATGGATAGTTGTCTTCCTGCGGCGTAGCCGTTCAGGACCACCGCTTTCAACCAGAAATGTCCGAAACATCTACAGCAAGTTCAGACCCGCACACACACATCAGGAGCACACCTCAACGTGGCCGAGATTGAAATGCCCCAGCTGGGCGAGACCGTAACCGAGGGAACAATTACCCGCTGGTTTAAGGAAGTCGGCGAGTCGATCGCTGTTGATGAGGTTCTCTTCGAGGTCTCAACCGACAAGGTCGATACCGAGGTTCCTTCTCCGGTGGCCGGGACCATCAGCGAGATCCTGGTGCCTGAAGGCGAAACCGTCGATGTCGGAACAGTCTTGGCCCGGGTCGGCGATGGTGCTGGTGCCGCTCCAGAAGCTCCGGCCCCTGCTGAGGTCCCTGCTCCCGAGCCCACACCAGTAGTGGAGGCTCCTGCTGCGCCACCAGCTCCTGCGCCTGCACCTGCCCCTGCTGCGCCACCAGCTCCTGCGCCTGCACCTGCCCCTGCTGCGCCACCACCGCCAGCACCTGCTCCGGTCGCGGCCGAGGTTCCTGCTCCTCCGGCTTCGGCAAGCGCTGGGCCAGCATCATCGACCGCCAGCAAGGTGCTCTCTCCTGTCGTGCGGCGTCTGGTGAATGAGTACTCGATTGATGTCGATCAGATCCAGGGAACAGGACTTGGCGGTCGGGTCAGCCGGGATGATGTTCAGCGCTATATCGAATCGAATCAGCTGGCACCATCGGCTGCCGCGGAGACCCCTGCCTCAGCTGCTCCAGCACCTGCACCTGCTCCAGCACCTGCACCTGCGCCTGCTCCAGCGCCACCGACTCCTCCGGTCGCTGCGCCTATTGCGGCACCTCCGGCGGCACCCGCTGTGCCGGTCGGCACCCGAGACACCGTTGTACCGCTCTCCAACATCCGACTGCGTACCGGCGAGCACATGGTCATGTCCAAGTCGGTGGCACCTCACACCCTGACTGCAATTGAGATCGACTACGAAGGCGTTGAACAGGTCCGAAAGGCTAACGGAGCATCGTTCAAGGAACAAGAAGGCTTCAGCCTCACGTATCTTCCGTTCATCACCCGGGCCGTGGTCGATGCGCTGCGCGAATACCCGCACCTCAATGCCTCCATTGGAGACGGTGAGCTGATTGTTCACAACTATGTGAATATGGCTGTTGCCGTTGATCTTGACTTCCAGGGTCTCCTGGCTCCCGTGGTCAAAGATATTGATGGCAAGCGTATGCGGATGATTGCCCGAGAGATTTCTGATGTCGCCCGCCGGGCTCGGTCCAAGCAGCTGTCGCCTGATGAGCTGAGCGGTGGGACATTCACGTTGACCAACGCCGGTAGCTACGGAACGATGATGCAGTTCCCGATCATCAATCAGCCGCAGGTTGCCATCTTGTCCACCGATGCAGTGAAACGCAAGCCGGTGGTCATCGAGGACTCCTTCGGCAATGAGAGCATTGGAATCCACTCCGTCGGTGTCCTGGCCATGGCTTGGGACCATCGAGCAATCGATGGTGCATACGCTGCCGCATTCCTGGCCCGGGTCCGTGAAATCATCGAGACTCGGGACTGGACTTCCGAACTCATCTAGATAGGTAAGCCGTGACTCTGGCTGAAACGACAAGTCGGCCCTTAGCGACCAACCGCCACCGCGGGCCATTGCCGGGCACACCCTTGCGGGCCCGCTGGCTTGGTCGCGTGCCCTACGCCGAGGCATTGGACCTCCAGCAACAACTGTTTGCTGGGACAGATGATCACTTGCTTCTGTTAGAACATCCACCGGTCTACACCATGGGAGTTCGAGCCAAGGCTCAGCATCTGCTCATTGACCCGACGGACATCGGAGCCGAGCTTCATCAGGCCAACCGAGGCGGCGACGTTACCTTCCATGGTCCCGGTCAGCTGGTGGGCTATCCCATCATGAACGTCCCGGGCCGACGCGGCGGCGGAATGGCCGACACGGTTTCCTATGTCACCTCGGTCGAACAAGTTGTGATCAATACTTTGGCCGACCTTGGCCTGGAGGCAACCCGGCTCCACAAGGAGCCCGGCGTTTGGCTTGATGCCGACGCAGACAATCCAAGAAAGATCGCCGCTATCGGAGTCCGCCTCTCCAGGGGCCGGTCCATGCACGGTTTTGCGCTCAATGTGAACGTCGACATGGACTGGTTCAAGCACATGGTCCCGTGTGGAATCACCGACAAGGGGGTCACGTCGCTTCAACAAGAAGGCATCGATGCCTCCATGGAAGAAGTAGCGGACCTGGTAGTCAAGCATGCGGCGGATCTGTTGAGTCGGGACGGAAGCATCGATCGTCAAGATGTTGCCTGGCGGCACTCTTCTTTGGACCTGTCTGCGTTCTCCCGTGGCGAGGGACCAGGCGAAGCAATCAAACCTGAACGGTCATTGTCTCCAGCTGCGAGTGGCTCAGTAGCTGCGCAGGACCCAACAACTGGCAAGGATCAGATGGCCAAGCAAGACCCGGCGGCCGGTGTTCCCGTTCGGCTTCGCGGCCGCCTGGCTGACGCTGGCGTTTCCGGTGGGCTTGACCTCAGCAGTCGCAAACCTGAGTGGATGCGAGTCAAGCTCAAGACCGATGCTTCGTATCGACGGTTGCAGAAAACCTCCCGCGAACTCAACCTGACCACGGTGTGCGAAGAAGCCGGATGCCCGAACATCTTCGAATGCTGGAATGAAGGAACGGCGACCTTCATGTTGTTAGGTGAGCGTTGTACTCGTGCTTGTGGGTTCTGCCTGGTTGACACCAACAAGCCGGGAGCGGTTGACCTTGAAGAGCCCCAACGGATCGCCGATGCGGTTCTCGAACTTGGTCTCGACTTCGTTGTTCTCACCATGGTGGCTCGTGATGATCTGGACGACGGGGGAGCGCAAATTGTGGCCGACACGATTGCCGCCATTCGCGACTCCAGTCCTGATTCCGGTATTGAAGTACTCATTTCCGATCTGCGGGGAAATACAGACAGTCTTCGGGTCGTACTTGAAGCCAAGCCCGATGTGCTTAATCACAACACCGAGACTGTGCCCCGCCTTCAGCGAGCCGTTCGCCCCTCTGCCAGCTATGCCCGTAGCCTTACCGTTCTGTCTCGATCCAAGCAGGCGGGAATGACAACCAAGTCTGGGCTCATTGTCGGCATGGGTGAAAGATTTGATGAGGTGGTCGCCACCATGACTGACCTCGCCGCTATCGGCGTTGACATTGTCACCATTGGGCAATATCTGCGGCCAACCACCCATCATCTGCCGGTCGCTCGCTGGTGGACTCCGGAGGAGTTCGCTGAGCTGAAACAGATCGGCGAAGGCGAACTTGGCCTTGGTCATGTCGAATCGAGCCCACTGACCAGATCCAGCCACCATGCCGGGCAAGCAGCGGCCGCGGTTAGGTCAGAATAAGGCCATTCGGTTCGTCGTGGTTGCTGAGGTAACTGGTCAGTTTGGTGAGGCTGCTTGTCAGTCCTGGGCAGAACCCATCCCGAACCAGATTCTGGCGACAACGATCCAGAGCATGTGGATGGCCACCATGGCAATCGAACCTCGGGCTCCCCACCCGACTGCGGCCAGAAAGACTCCAACCTGGTGACCAATCATAGCGATCCGGTTCTGGGTGGCCTTGATGGAGGCAAATTTTGCCCCGATAGGTAGGGCCAGCCCGTAACCGAGCAGGAAGAACATGGTCGTGACCGGATTCACCGATCAAGCATGCCAAGAACGCTTGTCGTTGCCGCGCGGCGTTGTCGCTGGATGTCCGGGCCCCTAGAGCTAGATGCTTGGGTTCCTATAGCTGGATACTCGGCTCGGGAAGGCTCACCAGCTGAGGAATCAGGGGTGTTTCGATGATGGCAAGAGAAGCTAATCCATCTCGCAAATGCCTCCGAATGTCGGCGTGGGTCAACTCAAAGGCCATCAAGAGGCGGTCCATGTGAGCCCAAGGAGCCGAATTCAATAGTTCAAGCTCCATCTGGTCAACAATGGATTCAGCATGATTGGTATCACTGGTCACGACCCGCATAGCAACCTGGCGAAGGGCTGCCCGACGGAGACGCTTTTGCCAGCGACCTCCAATGGCGTGCAACTCGCCCTCACCGATTGATGCCTGCCCAGCGAGGTCAAGGACGCGTCGAACCGAGCCAGTAATGACGGCTGAGTCGACCGTGTCCATCCGGCTGGTTGTGGTCCGGAAACGCGAGATAGCGTCGCGGAGCTGGATCAACTCCTGATCAATGACAGCTATTCCGGCGTCGAATAGAGGTATCGATCGGGGATGGGCAACTTCCTCCCAGTACAACCAGATTGAAGGCTGATTGTCTTGCTGGCGGAGCATCTGCTTGATCTCACGATGAGAAGTCAACAACTGCTCCCAAGTGAGATCGTGATGCTGACGAATGTGCTCCAACTGGGCATCGAGACGCTCAACACTGGTCGAGACGCGACGGTCGAGCAAGAGCTCGGCTTGTCGGTATCGATCGTCTTCGACGATGCTCAGATAGTGGTCAGTACTCACGTGTGCTCCGCTGTGCTTAGGCTCTGACAACCTAACCATCGGATCGGGCGGGCGATGTTTAAGGGCCATCCGACCCGTGTTGACTGGGGCCTCTGGCCTGTGTAGCCAGCGGCTTTGATCCCTTGCCGCTTCCGTTGAGCAGTGTTCTGAGTTTGCTAGGACAGACCAAATCGTATGGACAGCACCGCATGGACCGCGCCGTGTCGTGAGCGATAGCCTGCCGATCATGTTCGCAACACGCCTTGCCAGGGTTCAAGCTGCAATGAAAGCGGCCGAGGTCGACATGCTCCTCTTGTCGGTTGGCCCTGATCTCCCGTGGCTTATGGGCTATGAGGCCATGCCCCTTGAGCGGCTGACGATGCTGGTGGTTCCCCAAGATGACGTTGCTTGCTTGGTGATACCCGCTTTTGAGGTTCCGCGAGTGGTGGAACACCCGGACGTGTTCGACATTCAAGGCTGGGGCGAGACCGATGACCCGATTGCCCGTGTGGTTGACAAGGTGGGGGCAGCAGGAACACTTGCCATTGGTGATCACACATGGAGCCGCTTCACGGTTGCCTTGCAGGACGCCATGCCCGGACGAACCTGGAAGGCAAGTGGCCAAGTTGTTGGTCCTCTTCGAGCAAACAAGGATGAGGCGGAGATCGCCGCCCTGCGACGGGCCGCTGAAGGAGTCGACCGCATCGCCGCCGAATTGCAATCTGGTCAGATTCGACTCATTGGTCGAACCGAAGCGGACGTGTCGGCCGAGTTGGGCGCTCGAATCCTGGAAGAAGGTCACGCCAAGGTCAACTTCGCCATTGTGGCCTCAGGCGAGAATGCCTCCAGTCCCCATCACCATGCCGGTGATCGAGTAATCCAAGCAAATGAGGTTGTGCTCTGTGACTTTGGGGGCACGACGGCTGAACCTCATGGCGAGCCCGGCTATTGCAGCGACATCACCCGTTGTGTGTATACCGGCGAGCCTCCGACCGAGTTCGCCGAGGCCTATGCGGTGCTACAGCGATCACAAGCGGCGGCAACCGCGGCGGCAACTGTTGGCACGGTATTGCAGGACATCGATCGGGTTGCCCGGTCGGGCTTGGCTGAAGGCGATCTGGACCAGTGGTTCCTCCATCGCCTTGGACACGGCATAGGAGTCGAAGCGCATGAAGACCCGTACCTGGTGGAAGGTAACACCGACCTGTTGGAAGCCGGACACGTATTCTCCATCGAACCGGGCTTCTATATTGCTGACAAGTGGGGTGCTCGTTTGGAGGACATTGTGGTCGCTACTGACGCTGGCCCAGTGTCGTTGAACAAGGCCAGTCGAGATCTTGCTGTTGTTGAAGCTTGATTCGTTGAGTAGAGCATCGAACTATCCGAGGAATAGTTGGTCCCGACATGCTTGATCTCCATGGCTCGACCGTCATGTTGCAATGGGCTAGTGGCGGCTTGCTCTTTCTGTGGGTGACCACCCGAAGGCGAGAAGTCGGTCTCGGCTATGGCTGGACGATGCGATTGACCTATGGGCTCATGGCCGCCTTGGCCCTTTATCTGGGCTTACGCTATGGGATTCGACCCGTGCGAGAGCTCGGGTCTGCTGGGCTGCTTGTTGGCGTGATGATTGCGCAAGGTCAATCAATGATGCGCAAAGACCAAGGCGTATCTGGCCAGCGTCAATTGTCTGAGCAACGCTCGGACCGGGTTGCGGCAATGACGGGCATAGACATCGAGGAGCGGGCGAAGTCGGCCGATGGACCAGAATTCGACCCTCGGCTGGACCTGATTGCCCCGGTGTTTGGATTCATTGGCCTGGTTGGTGCCGGGTTCGCTGCAGGTGACCCGATCTGGTTGCAGACGGCTCGAATCTTGATGGGTGCTCTCTTCCTGGGGGCCGTGAGTGATGCCATGCTGCTTGGTCATTGGTACCTGGTTCAGCCTGGTTTGAGACGAGCGCCGTTGAACGAGTTGGTGAAATGGACCGGGATCACCTGGTTGCCCGAAGTGGTCTTGCTCCTGATTCCAACGGGCATGCTTTCGGTGCTTGATGGCACGATTCCCGATGGTTACAACGGCATGCTCGGCTGGTTCTGGGTTGCTTGTGTTGTCACAACGATTGGGTTGGTCGGCGTGACGGTCGCCGCTCTGAAAGAACGTCAGTATTCCGCAGTCATGGCTGCCACTGGTTTGCTGTACCTGGCCATCCTTACGGCGTTTGGTGTTGACCTGGTGGCGAGGGCTGCGTTGCACGGAGCAGGGCTCGGGTAGTTGAGGGCAGGGCTCGGGTAGTTGAGGGCAGGGCTCGGGTAGTTGAGGGCGGTAGCTTCTGTGTAGGGCGGGATAGCCCTGGTCATGGATCGGTGAGTCTGCCTACAGTGTGTTCTCGGTTGTGGTCGAAGGAAGGTCTCATCTATGGCACGCGCAATATGGAGTGGGGCGATCAGCTTTGGGCTTGTCTCGATCCCCGTCAAGCTGTACCCGGCCGTGAGTCACAAGTCGGTCCGGTTTAAGCAACTTGATGGGCGCACCAATTCCCGAGTGAAACAGAAGCGAGTCTCGGCTGTTGACGGCGAAGAGGTGCCATATGACGAAATCGTCAAGGGCTATGAGGTGATGAAGGACCAGTATGTGGTCATCACCGATGAGGACTTGGCCTCGCTGAGCCCGAAGTCCAGTCGCATGATTGACATCACCGACTTTGTCCTTCAAGAAGACATCGATCCGGTGTTCTATGAGTCGGCCTACTTCCTGGTTCCGGATGAGTTGGCCCGCAAATCATACGCATTGCTGGCTGAGGCATTGGAAGAGTCAGGCAAGGTGGCGATGGCCAACCTTGTCATGCGTACCAAGCAGCATCTCGCTGCCATCCGTCCCGTCGACGGTCACTTGATGTTGTCGACCATGATTTATCACGATGAGGCGATTGCTGTTGCCGATGTCCCTGGTTTGGAAGAGCTGGAGGGGATCGAGGTCACCGATGCCGAACGAGCCATGGCCAATCAGCTCATCGAGTCCCTCACCAGCGATTTTGTCGCCACAAACTATGTTGACACCTATCGGGTTGAGCTACTTGCTCTGATCGAGCGCAAGTCGGCCGGAGAATTGACGACAATCGAAGCTGCGGCCACTGAGGAGAGCGAGGGGGTCGTTGATCTCTTGGCTGCACTGGAGGCAAGCGTGAGTGCAGCAAAGAAGGCGCGTTCGCGTCATCCCACCGGGTCCGACCCCGTTGACAGCAACGTCACCGAAGCCGATGATGGGGTCCTCGCTCCAGTCACCGATATAGCGGACAAGAAGTCGGCCTAGGCCAAGCGGCGATCCTTGTGGCTCCGTCCCTCAACAAGCCTGACCCTGACAAGCCAGATCCGAACGGACACGTTTCGGTCGATGTTGAGGGGCGCACCCTGCAGCTCAGCAACCTGGACAAGGTGCTCTTTCCTGCGGCCGGGTTCACCAAGTCTCAAGTCATTGACTACTACGCCAGGATCGCCCCGGTGCTGGTGCCTCATGTAGCAAATCGCTGTATGACTGTCCGTAGGTTTCCTGATGGGGTAGATGGCGATGCCTTCTACTCCAAGCGCTGTCCCGACTATCGACCTGATTGGGTGGCAACAGCCCGAGGCCCCGGCGACAAAGAAATCGACTTCTGTCGAATTGATGAGGCAGCGACCCTGGTCTGGTTGGCCAACCTGGCGGCCCTTGAGCTTCATGCGCCGATGGCCAAGGCTGATGACCTGGAGAATCCATCCATGCTGGTATTCGATCTTGACCCGGGCGAGCCAGCAACCATCATTGAATGCTGCCAGGTTGCTCTCTACCTGCGAGAAGTATTGGACTCGGTGAAGCTGGTTGGGTTCGCCAAGACATCGGGGTCCAAGGGCTTGCAGGTCTATGTTCCCCTCAACGGGCAGCACAGCCATGCTCATGCCTCAAGCTTTGCCCTCGCTTGTGGTCAGCTCCTCACCAAGCAGCACCCGACTCAAGTGCTTGTCTCCATGGCCAAGGCCGATCGAACGGGGAAGGTGTTTGTCGACTGGTCGCAGAACTCTCGTCACAAGACAACGGCGGCCGTGTACAGCTTGCGGGCCAAGCAGACACCAACGGTGTCGACTCCAGTTACTTGGGATGAGGTGGCAAAAGGAGCAGAAGGCTTTGTGCTCTCGTTCGTGACCGACGAGGTTCTGGACCGGGTCGATCAGATGGGTGACCTTTTTGCCAAGACCCTGACCCTTCGACAGGACTTGCCGGTGTCTGGACAAGACAGCGACAGCTAGGAAGGTTGCTGGGTAGCTCTGTTGTCGGGTGAATCTGTAGCCAGATCTGTCGTGAGTCGGCGCCCCCGGCTTGCGGCGCTGCCACCGGTATACACCCCGGGACGAGCCTGAGCATCCTATGCTTTGGCATGGCTTTGATTTCTCTCTCCACCCGACTTCCGAAGAGCGCGACTGCATATGACGTTGCTGTCGCCAGTGACGAGCTTGATTCGCTCGCTCCCGAGCTGAAGCGAGCGGCTGAACTGAACGGCTTTGCTGGTAAGCCGGGGCAGACCTTGGTCATCAATGGTCCAGCCGATGAAGCGATTCGGGTTCTTGTTGGTATTGGGCCAAAGGCTGAGCTCTCGGCCGACAAGCTTCGTACCGCAGCCGCGGCCTATGTTCGCTCCGTTTCGCACCACAAGGCCGCGGCATGCACGCTGGCTGAGGCACCATCAGGAATGAGCTCGGTCGAGGCCATCGGGGCTGTTGTTGAGGGGCTTGGGTTAGCCAGCTACACCTACCGAGCATTGAAGACCGACAAGGGGCCAACCCTGCGCAAGGTGGCCGTCATTGCTGGCGGTGCCGGAGTCAAGGCTGCGTTCGGCCAGGCTCAGGCTGTCGTCGGCGCCGTCATGTTGGCCCGGGACATGGTGAATGAGCCAGGAGGTTCGCTGACCCCCGTAGCTTTTGCTGATCGGGCAAAAGCGGTAGCCAAGTCAACGGGTCTGAAGATCCAGGTTTGGGACCAAAAGCGCATTGTTCGTGAGAAACTGGGCGGAGTTCTTGCCGTCAACCAGGGATCGACTCATCCAGCTCGTTTCCTCAAGATCGACTATGTGCCGTCAGGCCGGGCAACCGGCAAGGTGGCCCTGGTCGGGAAGGGCATCACCTTTGACTCGGGCGGACTATCAATCAAGACGTCCGTCGGCATGATGACCATGAAGGTGGACATGACCGGGGGAGCGGTGGTGCTTGCCACCATGAGCACGCTCAAGGCGCTAAAGGTGAAGGTTGCGGTCACCGCGTATATCCCGCTAACCGACAACATGATCAATGGTGACGCCTTCCGACCCGGTGATGTGTTCACCGCTCGCAACGGCAAGACCGTCGAGGTGCTCAATACTGATGCTGAGGGGCGACTGGTCTTGGCCGATGCCCTTTCCTTGGCATCGGAGAAGAAGCCCGATGCCATCATTGATATCGCCACCCTGACTGGTTCGGTATCGGCCGCCCTTGGTCCCAAGATTGCCGGAATTATGGGAACCGGTGATGAGGTGCTCGCTCGCTTGGAAGTGGCAGCCAAGGTAACGGGCGAGAAGGTTTGGGAGCTGCCCCTTCCCCAGGAATATCGCAAGCAGCTGGATTCCAATATTGCTGATCTCAAGAATATTGGTGCGGGCCCCTACGGTGGAGCCTTGGTAGCGGGCCTGTTCCTCAAGGAATTCACCGCAGACGTTCCGTGGGCTCATATCGACCTTGGTCTTTCCGCTGAGGCCGACTCCGACGACGGCGTCATTGTGAAGGGCGGCACCGCGGTTGGTGTCCGGCTCCTGGCCGAGACGCTCCGTAGCTGGTAGCCGTCTTTCCCAGCCATCAAGTGTCGTTGGCGATCGGGCGTAGCTGCTGAAACAGGAGGCAACAACCCGGCGGCAGAATGTCGGGTAGGACACCCCTTCAAATCCTCTGATCTCTAGGCCAGCGGCCTCATGTCTGACTCTGGTTTACCGATGTACGTTGTGAGCGTTCGACGTATCCAACCAGAGGAGGTAGGCGACGCTGTGGTTGTTGTGGATCAAGGTAACGCGGGATTGGAACATGTTTCCGCCGCCAAACAAGGGCTTCAGCTCTATCGAACCAAGGCGTTCCAGGTGACATTGGATGTCATGGTTGCTGGCCTCGGCCTCCTGTTGGCGGCCCAACGGGCTCATCCCCAGGCCGATGGGCTCCTCGGCGCGATTGTGGTCCTGGTCGCGCTGGCCTTTTGGATGGCTCGGGCCCGTCTCTATGTCG
>JAJRQY010000115.1 GCA_024280015.1 Actinomycetes bacterium | reverse complement strand
GACTCCTTGGCCGAGGCGGCTTGCACTGGTGTTGGCTCCATCATTGCTCACCAGTATTGCTGGCCGCGTGTGAGCCGCTTCGGAGCCAACCACGGGATCGAGGTTGACCAAGCGGATCTCTCCTCGTTTCATTTCCGGCTGCTGAGTCCGTCGGCGACCGTCATCTCCCAGGAAGCCGAGTCTTCATCCTCTGACCACTCGGTGAATGCCTGGGCGTAGTCGCCACTCAAGTCAGCGGCACGAAGCAGGCGAATGGCCCGTTGCAGCGTCGCTGACCGAGAACCGATCTGATGGTGGAGCGCGTAGGAATCTAGGAAGGCAACATCGTCCTCTGGGATACTCACACTGAGTTTCATGCCGTAATACTACTACGGTAGCACTATGGAGGCTACCCGAACTCGGAACTAGCGGGCGAGCTTGGGTAGCGGGTACGCCGCTGGTGACCAAACAGACCTAGCGAATGGGCTGGAGTTTTCGGTAGGTGCCGCAGCGCCAGGCCCACTCGAATGGGCCGAACTTGAAGTGATCCAGCCACCACTTGGACCAGGCAATCTGGAGCATCCAGATGGCCAGGACCACACCGAAGATTTGAGCTCGGCCGAGGGTGTCAAACTCGAAGACACCCCGCAACATGGTGATGCCAATAATGGTCTGGGTCAGGTAGTTGGTCAGGGCCATCCGTCCGGCTGCCCGTATGCGATGGTGGAGCCATGTTCCCTGTCTCTGGTTCCAGAGGGAGATGAGCCCGACATAGCCAAAGACGATGGGGATGGTGGCAATGGTGTTGGGTGCTTCGCCGATGATGGCGATGTCTGGTGAGAAGTCGAAGGCGATTTGTAGGGCGAGGCCAGCGGAGGCAATGGGGAGGCCGATTCCGAGGCCGATGGTTGCCATTCGCCGGTAGAAGGCTGCGGGGCGGGTGCCATTCAGGATTCCTATGCGGTAGACGGCGACCCCAATAAGCATCATGCCCGCCGCCCGCGAGAAGAAGTCGTTGATGAGGAATACGCCAACAGCGTCGGAGTATTCAATACTCGGGTTGACTAGCCAGTAGCTGCCGAGGCCGTCGCCATTGCTGGGGACGAGTCCTTGCATCAGGGTTCCAAGAACCGCCGACCAGAGAACGAGACCTGACCCGATGGCTAACAAGACTTTGGTTGAGAGGTGACGCATGACGATCAGGAACGGGGCGCAGATGGCATACACCAACAGCACGTCGCCCTCCCACAGCAATCCATGAAGAAGGCCGATGGCGAGCAGGAGGAGATTTCGCCACATGCTGAACCAGAACGGACTCTTCTCACCCTTGGACTGGGTGCGGTCGGCGAACAGGACGATGCCCGCACCAAACAGCATGGAGAACAACCCCATGGTTTTCTGATCGATGAAGACTTCTCCTAGGCCACCAACCAGCCAGTCCAGCCAGGTCTGATCTCCGGCCGCATCCAGGTTGAAATAGGCGGCCTCATTCAGCCCGTAGGAGACGGCGTTCATCACCAAGATTCCGAGGACGGCGAAACCTCTGATGGCATCAAGGTTGGTTATTCGTTCCGTTGTATCGGTTGGCGCGGCGTTGGTTGGGGTGGGTGTTGTGGGAGTGGCTGTGGAGTCAGAAGCTAGAGAATTTGGCACGCTCTTACAATACTGACAGTGACTGTCATGTCAATAGATACTCTCGTATTGACGGTAATTGTTTCGTCTGGCTACGGTGAGGACGATGGTAGGAAAGATCTCACTGCGTCAACGCAACCGGTTGTCGGCCATGCGCCTGGTGCAAGAGACAGCGGTGGCCATGTTTGAATCAACTGGCTACGACACCACAACCGTTGAGGCTATTGCTGAGCGAACTAGGGTCTCTGCCTCAACCATCTATCGACACTTTGGAACCAAGGAACGATTGGTGTTGTGGGACGAGCGTGATTCGGTCGTAGACACCGAATTGGGGAAACGTCTCGGACGACAACCGGCAGTTGAAGCCTTCGGCGACGCAGTGTCGGTAGCGATGGCCGAGCGTACAGATATGGAGCTCTTTCTTCGGAGGCTGAAACTGATCTACGCCGAGCCAGCCCTATGGGGGGTTGCGGCCCAGCAAGACCAGATTGACCGGGCCGAGTTGGCCAAAGCCTTCGCCCTTACTGATCTTCGCCGCAAGGCCAAGATCGGTGATGAAGTTACCGCCGCAGTCTGCTTGGCCGCACTGGATGTTGCCTTTGATCGATGGCAACAGTCCGATGGAAAGGCGCCCCTTCGGGATGTGATCGACGAGGCCATGTCCGCGGCCCTCTCGCTCGGCTAGACCAGGTCAGATCCAGACTGGTCCCGATCCGTACCTGTACCCATACCCATACCCATACCCATACCCAAGATCCGGACTGCACCGGGCTGGCCGATTTCCGCCAGCTGTTGGGTTTGCAATCTTTCATGATTGCCCCATGACATCGACAATGAGTAACGAAGATCGACGACTGCTGGTGGAGAAGGCGACGCTGTTTCGATCGCTCCACCAAGACCAACCACTGGTGTTGGCCAATGTATGGGATGGAGCATCGGTTGTGCTGGTTCAACAGGCCGGAGCGCTGGCGCTGGGGACGACGAGTGCCGGTGTGGCCTGGAGTCTGGGTCGAAGTGACGGGGGAGGGCTGAACCGAGACCAAGCAATAGATGCGCTCGGGCGGATGGCTGCGGTGGCTACTGTTCCCGTAACGGCCGACATCGAGACTGGCTATGGCGAATCTCTCGATGAGCTGAGCACCACCATTCAACAAGTGATCGCCGCCGGGGCGGTCGGCATCAATATCGAGGACGGCATGCCTGGTGGCACCCTTCGGCCCGTTGCTGAGCAACAAGGGCGACTCGCTCGTATCCGTGAGGTTGCTCAGGAGCAAGGCATTGACCTGTTTATAAATGCCCGACTCGATGCGGTCTTGTTCGGACTCGATGATGGCACCTCGCGGTCGATTATCGATCGAGCCCTGGCCCTGGTCGAGGCCGGCGCCGATGGCATTTTCGTGCCCGGGGTTGGCGACGTTGGCGTCATCAAGTTGCTGGCTGATCAGATTTCGGTTCCGCTCAATGTGATGATGGGAGCTGGTGGAATATCGGTTTCTGAAGCGGTCGAGGCCGGCGCCCGCCGGGTGAGTGTTGGTATGGCCATCTCGCAGATCGCCTACGCCTCGGTGAAGAATGCCGCAGCGGAACTGCTCTCGGACGGCTCGTGTGAATCCCTCGTTGGCGGCGTCGACTACGGCGAAATGAACGGCCTGTTCTGCTAAGGCATCGAGCCCAGGTCTGGTGCCACGATTCGCTGTCGCCTAGTCCGACCGGTAGAGATGAACCTCGGCCTTGAAGTCGAGTTCGAGAAGGAGCGCTGCGAGTTCTCGGTCCAGTTCGGCGGCAACGACAACCAGTTGGGCATCGCCACGACGCTTGGCTTGAATGGCTGCTTGTCGGATAAGGCTGGCCCGGTCTGGTCCGACGACTTGGTCAATCACACAAGTCGGGCCACCCGGGTCAAAGATCGGGGGCTCAGCGCTGGCCGATCCAACCACGTAGCCGCCCAACTCATCAAGAACAACGAGCGCTCCCGCGGCCTGAGGTGAGAATGGCCCTCCGCCGAAGGTGTGCTGTGGGGCTGACGGTTTGTAGCTCGTAGGTGGGTCAACCGTCCCGTCCGCTTGACCGGCGGTTTCATCTGAATCGAGCACCCTGGCGAAATAGGTGGACGACCGAACCATGCCTGCCGCTTCGGCACCCTGGAGTCGATCGACATCATGAACCGAAATGCAGGTGACCCACGGACGGCCTACCTGCAACCCGATCGCTCGGATCGCCTTCTCCCAGAGATGTGGCTCCTCCAGACACAGATCATCCACCCACTGATGCACGTCCTGGTCAATCACCGTGAAGAATCCGACAGTCTGGTCTCCCACGGTCAGCACGGAAGTGAGATGCTGGTCAGAACCAATGAGGAAGCTCAAGAAGTTGGCGTGGTTCTGGTCGGCTCCACTTCGAGGATTGAAGTAGATAGGTGACCAGTCAGCCAACTTTCGCCGGGTGGAGCGGGTCAGCGTGATGACCGTCAAGACATCGTCATCGGTTGCTGGTTGAACGTTCAGGTCGAGCTTCTCCTCCCTTGAAACAACCCCTATCTCCGAAGAGTCTGTGTCCTCGGAATGAGGGCCGTCACGGTTCACGCGATCTGGGCTCGCTCTAAGGCCGCGCCTCGATAGGGCGCCGCAAGAACCGCCGCTAGCGCGAGCTCCAGCGAGCGGTTCGAGCGTTCGCGGAACTGGCTGATGGAAATCGTTCCGAACGCCCATTGAACCAGTAGGGCAACCTGTGCATCAAGCAGATGGTCGGCCAGGAGCTCAACCGAAACCGGGCCATCGAACATGTCTTGTTCCTCGGCTGCAGCAAGATCGGCCAGCATGAAGGCTCGAAGCCGGTCGCCACTCACCCCAAGACCATGGTCTCCCGGCTCTGACTTGAGGGCGAGGAAGACCGGCCGCCAGATACCTTCCTCGGCCTCCCAACGATCAAGAAGGGCGGTCATCAGAGAACGCGTAGCATCCAGGGGCCGGGCACCAAGATCGGCATCGACAGAGACAGCCAGTGCTTCGAGGCCATCGCGGACCATGGCCATCAAGACTCCTGAACGTCCGCCGAACTGGTTGTAGATGGTGCCAACGGCAACCCCGGCAGTCGCCGCCAGCTTGCGAATGGTCAATCCTTCAAGCCCATGGTTACAGATCAGGCGACGAGCTGCTTCCAGCACTTCGGCCCGCGTTTCCGCCTGGCGCTTATCCCACTTGCTGGTGCTCGTCTTGCTGGTGGTCATTGACTCCAAGCCTGGCAGGTGGTCGAGCCTTTTGCCAATGGTTCCATTGGGCGTAGGAGTGACACGGTGACTTGACAAAGGATTGTAACAGTGTTTCAATCGCAGTCATGACTCGTCTTGGCTACCAGATGCCCAACTTCACCTACCCCAACACCGAACCGGCCGACATTTTTGACATCGTTGTTCGCCAAGCCAAGGAGGCCGAGGCGTCGGGCTTTGACACGGTGATGGTGATGGATCACTTCTACCAGCTGCCCCAGCTTGGTCCCCCCGAGAACGCCATGATCGAGTGCTACACCCTCTTGTCTGCTCTGTCCCAACACACCTCGAAGGTTCGACTCGGCGCCTTGGTCACGGGCAACACCTATCGCAATCCGGCGATTCTGGCCAAGACAGTCACCGCATTGGACATTGTCTCCGGTGGGCGCGCCCAGCTCGGCATGGGAGCAGGATGGTTCGAACTCGAACACAATGCGTTCGGCATCGAGTTTGGCACCTTCACTGACCGGTTCGAGAAGATGGAGGAATCGCTCCAGATCATCAAGGGCATGCTCGCTGGTGAACAGCCGTCCCTGGATGGCAAGCACTACACCGTCACCGATGCCATCAATCAACCAGCCCCACTCAGCAAGATTCCTATCATGATTGGTGGTGGCGGTGAGAAGAAAACTCTGCGAATGGTCGCCCAGTACGCCGACGAATCGAACCTCACCGGAATCGCTCCGCAAGACGTGCAACGTAAGCTCGATGCGCTGGAAGCACATTGTGAGCGACTGGGCCGAGATCGGAGCGAGATCACCGTCTCGTGGCAGCGAACGGTACTGATTGCCCCAACCATGGAAGAAGCAATCGGTGACCTCGATGCGTTCCTAGTCACACGCGGCGCATCGCTGGACTCAATGAGCGAGGAAGATCGCCAGGCGATGATGGGAATCTTCATCTTTGGTGACCCCGACACCGTTGGTGAGCAGCTCGAATCTGATCTGGCCAGAGGTGTCGACGGGTTCACGATTCATCTTCCGGCAAATGGTCATGTGGAAGGACGGGTCCAGCTATTGGGTGAGACAGCATCCAAGGTCGTGTTCTAGACGCGTGTACTAGGGTCGGCCCCATGATCCGCTCGCAGCCGATGCTCGTTCTCAATGATGTTGAGGCTGGCTCGCGCTGGTTCCAAGACGTGGTTGGAATGACATCAGGCCATGGCGGCAGCGAGTACGAGATGCTGATGGACGGCGACACCGTCGTGTTGCAGCTGCATGAATGGGATATGCACGAGCATCCGCACCTTGGCAATGTCGATGACTCCAGTCGAGGAAACGGAGTACTTCTCTGGTTCGGGGTCGACGACTTTGATGATGTGGTCGAGCGAGTCGAGACGCATGAGATAACAGTTCTGGATGGTCCGCTGGACAATCCACTGGCCCACCATCGAGAGATCTGGCTGCTCGGGCCCGAGGGTTACACGGTCGTGCTCGCGGGCAAGTGACGCACAGGTACGTGGTGCGCAGCGCTATTGTTTACCCATGGTGGCGACCCAACCCAGTGTTTCCGGACCCGACAGCATCCAGATAGACAACGGCGTTAATCGGTCCGAGATCGAACGCTTTACTCGTGATGGGGCAATCCATTTGCCGGGGCGTATCAGTCCTGAGTGGCTGGAACTACTGGCCCTCGGAGTCGAATACAACCAGCAGAATCCCAGCAAGTGGGCCCACGGGTTTAGTGCCGAAGTACCCGACGATGAGCCCGACAGCTCCAGCAGAGTTGTGGGGTTCTGGAGTGACTATGTGACCTGGCCCAAGGTCCCGGAGTATCAATCAGTGATCTTCGAAAGCGGCCTGGCAGAACTCGCAGGCCAGCTCATGGAATCATCCGAGGTCCGGCTCTTCCACGAGCATGTGCTGGTCAAAGAACCGGGGACCACCAGTCGGACGCCATGGCATCACGATCAGCCCTACTACTGCGTAGACGGTGACCAGAACATCAGTTTCTGGATTGCCCTCGACCCGGTTCCCAAGGGCAGTGGTCTTCGCTTCATCGCGGGCTCGCATCGTTGGGGGCGGTGGTTCGTGCCTCGACGTTTTGCCGACCATGTGCCCTACGTCGAAGCCAGTATTGATGCTGGCGGTTCTGATGCTGGCCGTCTTGATGCTGACGGTGACGGCGATACAGGTGGCGGGAGAGCTTTCGAACTCGTACCCGATCTGGATGCTGAGCTTGACCAGCACCAGGTTCTCACCTGGGATGTCGAACCCGGCGACATCGTGGCCTTTCACTTTCGGACCTTGCATGATGCCCCCGGAAACAAGCTCGCCTCTCGTCGCCGAGCGGTCAGCCTGCGCTGGCTAGGCGACGACGCCACCTTCGCTCAGCGACCGTGGGAAGCCTCGCCGCCCTTTGAGCAACTGGGCCTCGTCGTTGGTGGCTCGCTGCAAGGTGATGACCGTTTCCCTCTCATCACCACGTCGTCATCGATCTTGAGCCACTAGTGCGGCCGCACTCGGGGTAACTTGTTTGATCTTGCCTGCCGTCGACCGAACTCTTTACCCGCTTCCTGCCCGTGGCCTGTCCGTTGTCTTGGACCTGGTTGGTCTGTCGTGACCGGTCTCGTTTCGAGAGGGGTCTGCCTTTCATGAGCGGTCTGTCTTTAGACGGTGCCTTCCCGGTGACGGGTGGAGGCCAGCGCCGGTCGATGGCAATTGTTCTTGGTCTGGTGTTGCTGCTAGCCGCATGCAGCGGCTCGGCCGAGGACTACTCAGGATTTGCCAGTAATGAAGAATGCCTCAAAGCCATGCCCATTGTCCGACCCGACATCGAGGCTGACGCACTTGGCGATCGATGCGGTGTGAGTGAGGGGATGGCTGAGATTGCCCTGACTGCGGCATCTGTTTTGTCGCCCGAGGGAGCGAGTGCTTCTGCTGGCCGGGATGGAGATGAGGGCTCGGAAGATTCCGAAGGCGTCGATGACGCCGGCGTTAGCCCAGGGGCTTCCAATACCACGGCACCGGAGCAATCCACCACAACCACCGAGGCGCCGACAACCACAGCCGAGGCATCGACGACAACGACTGAACCACCACCAGTTGATGGGATCGAGATTCCAAATGTGATGGGCCTTGACCATCAACTGGCCCAAGACACCATGCAGTTCGCTGGGCTTCGGAACTTGTCGGAAGAAGACGCGTCTGGCGAGGGACGTCGGCTGTTGTGGGACCGCAATTGGATCGTGGTTGGACAGCATCCTGAACCCGGTCTCATCGTCGACAAAGACACCGAGATCACCCTCTATTCACTCAAAGACGACGAGGTCGAGGACCAGTAGGTGACTGGCAGTAGGCGACCGTCGGTTCGTGGGGTCATCAGTATTGATGCCCACGAGTTAGCCCGCTACAACAGTTCGCCCAGCAGGCGGATGAGGTCGGTACTGGTCACGATGCCCTCCATATCGCCTTCGCTATCAACCACGAGGACTGAGTGAATGGACCCCGACGACATGGCATCGGCAACTTCACGGACTTTGGCGTCGCTGCTGACGGTGACTAGTTCGGTGGACATGGCATCTTCGATATTGAACTGGATGTCGAGGAAGGTTCGCAGCATCCGGTCATCGCTGCCCTCGATGTCATAGACCAGACTCAGGATGTCGGTAGCGGAGATCATGCCAACGGGCTTACGCCCATCAAGAACCGGAACATGGTGATACGTGTTCTCCTTGAACATGTCATAGACCTCAGAGATTGGCTGTGCTGTGTGTACCCAGTCAGGGTCAGCGGTCATGATGTCGGAGATCTTTGGTCGGTTCTTCATCGGCAATACCTTTCAGAGATGGCTAGTGGCTAGTCCATTCATTGTCCAGCTGACCGCCTCGTTCACCCAGGGCAGTAGGACCATTCCCCAATTTGGGACCTGGCACCGATTCGGCTCGGTATAGCACGCTCTTCCGGTGCCAGGTCGGGTTTGGGGTCGGGTGGGGACAAGCCGGTCAGATCTGTCAGCTTTTGACTTTGGGGACAGATGACCAGTAAGCCAGAAGGATGGAACCTGACCCGACAAGCGACTTCATTAGCACCACACCCCTGGCAAAGGCCCACGCCACGGTGCTTGGAAAGCAGATGGCCTACCACGAGGTGGGGGAGGGGGACCCGATTGTGTTCCTCCACGGCAACCCAACCTCGTCCTACCTCTGGCGAAACATCATCCCTCACCTAAGCGAGACCCACCGCTGTGTCGCCCCCGATCTGATCGGGCAGGGTGATTCGGACAAGCTGGATGACACTGGGCCAGACTCCTATCGATTTGTTCACCATCGTGAGTACCTTGACGCGTTTCTCGACCAGCTGGACCTGGGCGACTCGGTGACACTGGTGGTCCATGATTGGGGTTCTGCCCTCGGATTCGATTGGGCACATCGCCACCAGGATCGAGTTGCTGGGATTGTCTATATGGAGTCCATCGTGCAACCAATGACCTGGGAGGATTGGCCCGAAGCCGCCACCGATATCTTCAAGGCCATGCGCTCTGATGCTGGCGAATCAATGGTGATGGACAAGAACTTGTTCGTCGAAGCGATCCTTCCCGCTTCGGTGCTTCGAGGGTTGAGTGACACTGAGCACAACGAATATCGTCGCCCATTCCTGAATCGAGACGACCGACGCCCGACCTTGACCTGGCCCCGAGAGATCCCCATCGAGGGCCAGCCAGCCGATGTGACCGAGATTGTGCGCAGTTATGCCGATTGGCTCCCAACCAGCGATGTAGCCAAGCTCTTCATCAACGCCGACCCGGGCTCGATCTTGACTGGCCAACAGCGCGAATTCTGCCGGACCTGGGCCAATCAAACCGAGGTAACAGTCAGTGGCAGCCACTTCATCCAGGAAGACAGTCCCCACGAAATTGGCGAGGCCATTGCCCGATGGTTGAATGAAAGCTGACAACACCTCAGGAGGAACGACAGCGCCTCTCAGTCAGGTCTTGCCCATGGGATGCGTGCCTTCAAGCACCAGAGCTTCAAACGATTCTGGTTTGGTGCCCTCGTTTCCAACTCGGGGACCTGGCTTCAGAACCTCACCATCCCCTACGTCTTGTTGGAGATCACCAACGAGGCGTCATGGGTTGGACTAGCTGCTTTCGCCACCCTCTTTCCTGTCATGATTTTGGGTCCCATTGCCGGCAACTTTGCTGATCGGTTTGATCGGCGAGTTGTGCTCATGGTCGGCCAGACCGCTGCCGCCCTTGCTGCTGGGCTGCTGTACTTCGCCTACCGAAGTGGGGTTCGAGATCCGGGCGCCATCGTGGCCCTAGCAGCGCTGAGCGGGGTGATCGGGGGATTCACCCTTCCGACCTGGCAGTCGTTCATCCCGACCCTTGTGCCGAACGAGGATCTGGCCTCGGCCATCTCCCTCAACAGCCTGCAATTCAATGTTTCACGAGCCCTCGGCCCCGCGGTTGGTGGTGCGCTCATTGCTGTTGTTGGACCCGGTGCGGCGTTTGGCATCAATGCCCTCAGTTTCGGCGCAGTTTTGCTTGCCTTGTTCTTTATCAAGGCGACGACAACGACAACGACGCGGCAACGCCACCCGATCATTAAGGGATTTGTTGAGTCCATCCACTATGTCCGCGGCCAGCCCGGGATCATGGCGGCCATTGGCATTGCCTCCGTGGTTGCCTTTCTTGGTTACCCCATTGTCAGCTTCGTTGTAGTTTTCGCCAAGCAGGTTTACGAGCTCGAACCCTGGGCTCTTGGTGTGCTGACCGCCTTGCTTGGCACCGGTTCGATCCTGGCTGTTCCCATTGTTTCCGGAGTCTTTGGTGACCTGTCGCGGGCAAGCGTTACCCGTGTGTCCTTGCCGCTCTATGGGGTGGCGGTGATCATCTTTGGCAGTTCCAAATCACCAATTCAGGGGGCCTTTGGGTTGCTGGCCGCAGGCATGGCCTTCTTGACGTTGGTGGCAACCAGCAATACGGCAACTCAATCGATTGTGGCCGATCGGATACGCGGCCGGGTGATGGCGACTCGGATCATGACCTTCACTGGGTCCTACCCCACTGGTGCCCTGATTCAGACCAGGTTGTCTGACGTGATTGGACCTCGTGCTGTTGTGACTACGGCCGGTGCGCTTGTGCTACTCATTGGTCTGGTGGTGGCGGCGGTGCCAAGGCTGGTTGTCCACCTGGATGATCCGCCCGATCTGAGCTAAGAAACGGAGCTGGAGTCTCAAGGGAAGGTGCAATGGCTCACTATCATGGGCGGTTCATAATAGACGTTAGAGCGCTTGATAAAGCAATTTGTCCTAGACAACGCACGGCATAGCGTATAATATACGTTGCACCGTTCTCCGGATCAGCAAGGAGCTGTCATGAATCATGACTGGTCAGATCAACGCGTTGTTCAGGAAATTGGTCAGCGCCTGCGTCAAGAACGATTGAACCAGAACCTGACCCAAGCCGAGGTGGGAAGACAAGCGGGACTCCGGACTGCCACTATCTCCAACGTCGAACGGGGAAAGGACTTCTCCGTGAGCACGCTGGTCGCGGTATTGCGGGTTTTGGACCGGTTGGAAAACCTGGAATCCTTTCTCCCGGATCCCGGAATCAGCCCGATGCAGTTACTTCGTGAACGGGGCAATGCTCGACAACGGGCCACTGGCCGAGACAGCCGTACCAGCGAAGCCACGGTGTCTACTTGGGCCTGGGGTGAGAGCTGATGGCTTCGGTAGAGGTCGCCGAGGTTCGAATGTGGGGCCGTACAATCGGAGCCGTTTCCTGGGACCCAACGCGTGATCTGGCGGCCTTTGAGTATGAAAGAAACTTCCAGAAGAGCGGTATTCAGCTCGCTCCCTTGACCATGCCGTTAGGAGAAGGGATCTTCTCCTTTCCTGAGCTCAGTCGCCAGACCTACCTAGGTTTGCCTGGGCTGTTGGCTGACGTTTTACCTGACAAGTTTGGCAACATCCTGATCGACCGATGGCTGGCTGCTCAGGGGAGGACGGCAGTGGGGTTCAGTCCGATTGAACGGCTCTGCTACGTTGGATCCCGCGGAATGGGGGCGCTTGAATTCAAGCCTGCGCTTGGTGATTCGGCTGCCCCAAGCCGACAACTTGACATCGCCAGATTGGTGGAGCTGGCATCGCTGGCGCTTGTCAGTAAGGAGCAGCTTCATCTTCGCCCTGAATCGGCTTTGGGTGAGGCCAGCCTGAACGAGGCCGACCTCAGCGCCATCATCCAGGTCGGAACCTCCGCCGGTGGAGCTCGGGCCAAGGCCGTGATCGGCTGGAATGAGGAAACGGGCGAAGTGCGGTCGGGCCAGCTTGACCTTCCTGATGGATTCTCCCATTGGTTGTTGAAGTTCGACGGAGTCTCCGAGAACCGCGACAAGGAGCTGGCTGATCCAAGCGACTTTGGTCGTATCGAATTCGCTTATTCGCTCATGGCCAAGGAGGCCGGGATCGGCATGAGTCGGTGTCGACTTTTGGAAGAAGGAGGCCGGGCGCATTTCATGACCGAACGATTTGATCGTCCGGACGGGAACCGAATGCACATGCAGTCCCTGGCCGCCATTGCCCACTTCGACTTCAATCAGGCTGGCACCTATAGCTATGAGCAAGTCATGGGAGTGATGCGACGGTTGGGTTTGACCCGGTTTGAGTTGGAGGAGCAGTTCCGTCGTGCCGTCTTCAACGTGATTGCTCGAAACCAAGATGATCACACCAAGAATATTGCTTTCCTGATGGACCAAACCGGTGCCTGGTCGCTGTCACCCGCCTACGACATCACCTATTCCTACAATCCTGTCGGGACCTGGACCAGCACCCATCAGATGACTATCAACGCCAAGCGGGATGAGTTCGATCTGTCAGACTTGCTTAGCCTTGGAGCCGAAGCCAACCTCTCCAATGCCGAGGCGGTTGGAGCGATCGATCAAGTTCTTGACGCCATTCACCAGTGGCGACAATTTGCGACGGCAGTCGGTGTTGACGATGAAACGGCTGCCCAGATCGACAGAGCATTCCGGATTGTTGCGTAGCTGACTAGAAGAGGCTGGCTGGACGGAACGTCCAGTGCCAAGGCTCTCGTGGCACGTCTTCGACGAAGCCGAAACGGGGACCATTGGCTCGCATCCAGGCCTGGGCTTCACTGTCCAGATCAAGGTCTAAGGCTATGCCCCAACCGTGATTGCTTGTTCCGGGAGTGGCAGCTAATCCGCCCTGGCTATAGAGGCCCTTCTCCGCCGCGACGGCTCGCTGGCCCTCGATGGAACGGTAGGAGTCGGTCACCCCAATATTGACTCCTGCGGCCTGGGCGGCGGCCGTCATCTGTTGGAAGGATTGGGCGGCCGGTGACCAAAGGCGGTGTCCTCCGACGCCGATTGGTGCCAGAGCGGTTGAGGGGATGGTGCCATTGCCAAAGCTGGACAGTTCGGCTGGCGGGGTGAGGGGCCCATAGTTGCCGGGTGCTCGGACCTCGGCCGGGGTTGCGCCGAGAGGTCTGAATCCGGATGAACCATAGGACGAGATGCCAAGCACCGGATTGCCTGCGCCGAGTCGCGCCCCAACCTGAGCCGACGTCGACAGCCTGATGGCTGCAGCTAGGGTCCGAGGGGGTTGAAAGCTACCGTCAGATCCGGCGCGAAGTTCGGCATCCAGAACCGCACCAAAACGACCCTCAGTGTCGGGGGTCCGTTCGGCGATCCTGGTCTGGATCTGTTCGATTCGCTCGGTCACGCGAGAGATGGCGTGCATGCCTGTCAGTCTCGGCTTGCTCGGTGCGAACGGTAGGACCGGCGAGATGGGCCCGGCTGTAGGACTGGTGGCTAGTCAAGTCCCAGTTCTGAGGCGAGTTGTGAGGCGTACGGGCCAATTTCGACGTAGTAGCTGACTTCGCAGTGGAAGAGGTCACTGGCCGTTCGGATTTCTTCAGCGGCGACCTTCCTGACTAGGTCATAGTCGAACTGGTCGCCGATTTCTGATGGTTCTGCTTCCTCCAACTGATCTTTGGCTTGTTCTTCAAATTGTTCATCCTCCTCACTGAGTTCGAGTGGCTCTGCTCGCTCACCAGGCGAGATCAGTACCACCGAGGGATCGACCAGGTCATAGAAGTATGACTCGACGTCCTCGACTGAGCTGAACTGGTCATAGCCTTCCGATTGTGCGCAGGAGACCCACGCGGTATCGGCCCGAAGGGCTGCTTCGCTGGCGAAGAGACGTTGAGTGAATTGAGCGACGAGTTCTTCCTCTTGGGCTTCGGCATCGGTCAATTCGAAGGCTGGCTGATTGGCGTTGACAGCTGATAGGGCCGTCTCTTGGCATCCGCCTTCGTTCATGAGAGCGGAAAAATACTCGTTGGATACGTCTGACCCGGATGTCAGGGCTTCAGGGCCAGACCAGATACGCGACCGTATCCCGTAGACCCATAGGGTGCTGATGCCAAATCCCATCTGTTGGCGGTAGTCCCTACTGAAGTAGTCAAGATCGGGATCGATCTGATCCAGCACCGTCGCCACCAACGGGCCGCTTGTGGTCGGGGCCACGTAGTCGAAACCTTGTTCCTTCATGCACCGGGTGATGAGGTCCTCGATCTCGAATTCTTCCCGGGTTCGCTCCTCCAAGTCAGATACGAGGAAGGACTGATACTGGGCGTAGCCCCGGACCAAAGCTGGTGGGGCGGGAGCGCTGGCCTGCACTTCGCCGCCTGTTGACGGTGAAGTGCAGGCTGTCAGACTGATGGCGGCGAGAGCGGTCATTAATCCACGAACGCTCACTAGCAACTCCAGCTGCCATGTCGGTACGTTGCACGCCAGTCGCTGCCTTTGGCCTTAGGCCAGATCCCATTTATGACCCACCCTGTATGTGTGATTGCCGATTGGTGACTGACCCGGTAGGCGCGGTAGCTTGTGTACCACCGGTGGCGGATGAACTTTTTTCTTTATTTGACACCAAAGCGAATCTGGCCGCATCTACGTGCTGGTACTTGGATCGACGCTGACAAGGTGTTGGAGTAGTTGAGGCCAACGGTGAGAGTCGTGGAGGCGCTCAGGACAAGCCCGCTTACCGTCCCAGAAGCTGAGGCTGAAGCTGTAACACCGACACGATGGCTCTGATTGCAGGTGAGCGGTGAGACGCTGGACTCGGCATTGTCGTAGTCGTAGGACTGAATTGATCGGAAGTAGGTCCTTGTCCAAGACGACCTTCGCACGTAGCTTCGTCCGCCAGGCCCTGCCTCTACCGGTGCAACAGAGGAGGCCAAGAGAGCTAGGACCAAGGCGAATCCTGTGAATAGCTTCAGTCTTTGGGATCGACCAGTCTGCATTTCTCGACTATCGGGTTCGGGCTTCACAATCTTTCCTCCGTAAGTTGTCGGTTGAACTAATTCCTCAATTACTCGCTTCCCTAGAGAGAAGCCGCCTGGTCGTTCCGGTTCATATTGGAACGTTTTTTAGCCTAGGGCACCGCCTTTTTTGTCAACGAGCATTCGGTATTTCTGCGAAGTGGTGTGGTGTCAGACCCATCACCTATGGTGATAGCTACTTCCTTGGAGCGGCTGTACCTATTTGGGACTGACAGTATCTGGAAGAAATCGTAAGCGGAAGATGCAGTCAGGACATCGGACATCACATGTCAAAAACCCCCGTACTCAGGTTGATAAGACTCTGGCCGACAGGTCACTAAGCAACGACCACCTCCTCCCCTCAATCGCCGAACTGGCCTTGGGCCTTGACCGGGCTTGGGAGAAGGGCTGGCATCCAGAAGACATCATCCGTTCCTCGCCAGACGATGGCACGATTGACCGTGCAGTATTTGCCGACGCTCTGGCCCTCAACCGGGTCAACTGGCATCCCCACGCCGGTCGGCTCTGGACTGATCAGGCCGACTCGCTAGGTGCCATCACACCCTGGTGGGATGCAGGCAGGCCGTTTTGGCCTCAGTTCCGCCACCGTCACCGGGTCGGGTTGGGGGAGCTGGACCAGGCCCGGCTGGCCTTAGCCGTTTCGTTCCTGGCCATGGTCTGTGAGAAAGGTGCACCGCAGCCAATCTTTGAGGCCCTGCCCACGCAGCCCAGCTGGAACCACAAGGCGGATTCTGCCACAAGAGAACCTGATGGCATGTTGGCCAAGGTCCATGCGCTGCTGTCCAAGGCCGAGGCTTCCGAATACGAGCACGAAGCGGAAGCCTTCTCAGCTAAGGCGCAGGAATTGATCACGCGGTACTCCATCGATGTTGCTTTGCTGGCCGACACCTTGGATGTTCCCGGAGGTCGCAAGGTCTACATTTCCGACCCCTACGCCAAGGCTAAGTTCATGCTTCTGGCTGGGGTTGCCGAGGCTAACAATTGTCGGTGTGTCTGGGGACAGAGTCGTAAGACCGCAACACTCATCGGCCATCAGTCAGACTTGCACCTGGTCGAAATTCTCTTCTCCTCACTCTTGCTGCAAGGAACCGGAGCCGTTCTGGCTTCGGGAGCCAAGACCGATTGGCAAGGCAAGTCAACGACCCGGTCGTGGCGCAATGCCTTCTGGTACGGATTCGCGGGACGGATCGGGGAGCGGCTAGCTGAGGCAACGGCCGCAGCTCATGGCTCACACCAACAGGAGACTGGTGTGGACTTACTGCCGGTCTTGGCCAAGCGGACCCAAGCAGTCGAACAGGCGCTCGAAGACGCGTTCCCTAACTTGGGGACTCTTCGAACTTCGGTATCAAATGTTGATGGTTTGGATGCAGGCCACCGCTTTGCCAACCAGGCTCAGTTGGATTCGGAACGACACCTGAACGCTCAGAACCGCGACAAGTTCTCGTTGGGATAGCGGAGTTGTGTCGCGCTCATGGCAGTTCGTATACCTTTCGGCCAGGTGCGGATGGCCGAAAGATCAGTTCGCTCCCCCCAATCAAGGTCTAGCTTGATCGTCAATGGTCCAACTGATTCATGGATCACGAACCGACAACAAGGGGGCGTTCCGCAATGACGATCCAGAGTGACCCACTCTCCACCCAATTCCATTCTTCTGGTCCAACTGTCGCCGAACTCAGGCACCGGGCCGAGATCCCAATGCTGGTCCTCGCTGGCCTGGCCTCGGTAGTTGGAGTGGTCGTCGCCATAGCCGCAACGGTGAAGGGAACCCCGATTCCCGGATGGGCCGAAGCCGCGCTCATTGGCCTGGTTGCACCAGTGTTTGCGGGCGTAGTCCTGATCCGTTTCATGTACTGGAAACAGATCGCCAACAGTGTCGAGATCACCCCAAACCAACTCCCGGAAATCTACGCCGCCTACCATGCGATGGCTACCCGGATGGAGATCGAGCACATACCAAGGCTGTACCTGGCCAATGGCAATGGTGGCCTGAATGCCTTTGCCTCGAAGTGCCAGGTTCATCGAACCTATGTGGTCATCTTTAGCGATCTCATCGACATCGCCTACGAACATGGTGACTTCGACGGAGTGAACTTCGTTCTTGCCCACGAACTGGGACATGTGAAGTGTGGCCATGTCAATCTATGGCGAATGGCCATCATGGCCATTCCCCGTCTGCTCTTCGTCGGACGAAGTGTTGTTCGGGCGCAGGAATACACCGCCGATCGATGTGCTGCTTACTATTCTCCGGCGGGCGCCCGCTCACTGATGGTTCTGATGGCTGGCAAGCGTATGTATCAACATGTTGACTTTGACGCCTATCGGGATTCGATTCAGGACCACAAGGATGGGTTCTGGTTGAAGTTCGTTAACTTCTGGTCAGATCACGCGGTGGGATTTCGCCGCATCGAGCCCCTGGCTGACATCGAAACCACTGGCTGGAATGTCCACGGCAAGATGCTCTAAATGGCTTGCCGTTCGTTGGTGGCGACTCTAACTATCGAAGCCAACACCAAATCGGTCGAGAATCTGAAGCAATAGGCCACGCTTGCCATGATTGGCATCGGCTCGCACAATGGCCCGACGAGTAAGTTGGACAGCGGCGTAGCGCAATGGTTCGGGCGGAATTGGAATCGGCTTCTTGCGAACCATTTCCAACTCGGTTCGCTCTGTTGTCTTGCCGTCGACCAGATCGAGCGCTACACGGGCTCCGAAGCGTGAGGCCCCAACCCCAAGACCGGTATAGCCAGCAACCCACGCCAGGCGACCCTTGTGTCGAGTGCCGAATGCGGCGGCGAACTTGGAGGTCGTGCCGATCGGACCGGCCCATCGGTGACTGAACCCAAGGCCTACCAGTTGAGGAAAGCTCTGGAAGAAGTGACCGGCAATGAGTTCGTGCGAAGCGGTCAGATTTTCATACTTCGGCCCCATGCCGTTGCCGAAGTAGTAGTTGGCGTCATAGCCACCCCACAAGATGCGATTGTCTTCGGTTAGTCGGTAGTAGTGAAATTGGTTGCCGCTATCAGCCAAACCTTCTCGGCCTGACCAGCCGATGGAGCTGAGTTGCTCGGCCGACAGGGGTTCGGTCATCAAGACGTGATCGTAGATAGGAAGCACATAGTGACGGATGTACTTGCCCGGTTCGGCCCAAGCATTGGTCGCCACAATGACCTTGTCCGCGCTGATCATGCCAGCCGCCGAACCCGTTCCGGCCATAACTATCAGCTTGCTGCCATCGGGTTCGATCCCGGTCACCCGACTCTGGTCGTGGATGACTCCACCCAAAGACTCCACAGCTACCTTCAGGTCCCAGACCAAGCGGGCCGGATCGACCAGCAGGATCTCGTGGCTCGATAGTCCACCGACATAGGTGGGGGAGTCTGCGATGGCTCGCATTGCCTCTTGATCCAGGAGGGTGGCAGTGTGGCCGTGGCTCGCTGCTTGCTCGGCGGCGTCCCCTAATTCTTCCATCTGCCATTCTTGGGTGGCGGCGCTCACTTCTGCCGCCTTCCACCATGGAGTCTTCATCCGATACCGGGTGAGGGTGTCGACGATCCCCGCCAGGTTCTCTTCACCCAAACGGTGCAGGGTCGGCATGTCGTTGGCCCAATGGCTATAGCCGTTGGCCGCTCCGTGTGTCAGGGAGGGGTCGCAGAATCCGCCATTGCGAGACGATGCTCCAAAGCCAACGCTCTCGGCTTCGAGTACAACCACCGAACGGTTGGGATTCTCCTCCAACGATTGCAGGGCAGCCCATAGTCCGCTGAAGCCGCCTCCGACGATGACCAGATCGGCTGAGTGCTTGCCAACCAGGCTTGGTGTCGGATCGGGGGCGTCGTCGCGATCGCTCCAGAACACTGCCGGCTTTGCTCCTTCGACCAGTCGCGAGATCTGCTCCGTCGAAACTGGACCCGAGCGGTGGCGATTGTCGTCAGCCATGGTTAGGCATCAACGAGATCGGGGTTTGGCCAGGCAATGAGCACTGCATTGTGGCCAACGGACTCGTCGATGACATAGTTGGGGATTGGCCCATGAGTCTCAAAGCCATTGCTCAGTTGGAATGAGAGCGTCGAGTCATACAGCTCGCCAGCGACGACCTTGTCGATGTATTCAGCGGCTGTCATCTGCCCCAGGTGTTCGGCGTAGCCGGGGATGACGCCGCCAGCCACGATTCCTTTCTTGCCCATTCGGCGAACGGCATCCTTGCGAAGCTGATAGAGCTGGCGGCCGATGCCTAGGCCTCGGTAGTCGGGGAGCACACTGATGTCGGTTCCGTAGTACCAGTCATTGTCCAGGTGATGGTTGCTGACCCCATCACTGCCCAGCACATCGGAGAGGGCGTGTTCGGAATGGTCGAAGTCGAAGTCGACAAGTACCCCAAGGCCCATTCCTACTGGCTTGTCCCCATCCAGGGCAACGAAGTTCCCTTCAGGAAAGACCTGGGCTAGGCGACGAAGTTCAACCTCGTCATACAGGTCAGAAGGGTCGATGCTAGGAAAGACCACGAGTTCGAGAGCAGCGAGAGCCTCGGCGTATTTTTCATTCAGATTGGTGTAGGTGATCTCCGGCACCGGAGCCTCATTTCACTAGTGGGTTGCGGAGCGACAGATCCCGCTACGGGAACTCGATGAGTTGGTAGTCATTGCATGCTGGCTGTCCCCAGCAGGCCCAGAACTCCTTGGTCTTTGGTCGCATGACGGCCGCCCCGCTGGACTCGATGTGATAGGGCTCGACCGGGACTTGGCAGATCGCCGTTGGCTCTCGGGTGAGTTCCATCAGGTCATCTGCGGTGATGCCCGCACGGTCGACTAGGTCAATTCCTGTTTGCAATCGAAGTCGCGAACTCGCCATCATCTCTGGCGCCTTGGCACCTTCGACCTCACCGGCCTCGGGGCTGAGGGTGTGATTGGTTCGAACAATGGCCGCTTGATCCAGCGTTTCAACCGGACGAACAGTTGGCATTGCTTCGATGCTGTAGCCATCTCCCATGGCGTCAAAGAGATGAAAGTTGTGACCGCCAGCCAGGTCAGCATTGAGGATCACATCTCGTGCTGCCGCTGCCGATTGCTGGTTCAGAGCCTCACGGACAACAGTCGGCCAGGTCACCCCTCGTTGGCCATCGGTTGCTGTCAGATTGTTGATGCCAACACAGACGCCATGCTCGTTCATGCCGAGCTGGGCCAGTGCGCCACCGGTGGTGAAGATGAGGGAGGCCGGAGCATCATCAGGCTGGATTCGCAGCAAGATCACATGCTTGGTCGCACTGTCATGCATATCCCATGTCTGGGCCAGAAATCCTGCACCATCGGCCCGCTGGTCGGGAATGATGACTGCAGTGCAGTCATCCTCTTGCACCGATTCGGGGACCTGGCCACCAACTTCGGCTCGGACAGTATCGATGAAGTCAGTGAAGCCGCCAACAATGATTGCTTCGGCCGGCGTGATGCCAGCAGCCTTGGCCATGGCCATCATCTCGGCATGGAGTGGGGGCGAGAATGATTCGTGAGCGGCGAGCATGCCCTCGGCTATCTCCAGCACGTCGGCCTGGCTGAGTGAACCACCAGTCCACAAGGCCGAGCTGGCAAGCTCGACTCGCTCTTGGGTGTACTGGCGAATCTGTTCGCCATAGGCAGAGCCGTGGGTCTGGCCCATCTCTTCTGGTGACCCGGTCAGGTCGAGGACACGAATCGGTGGCAGCTTCATGACCAGTACTCTCTCACGCGTATTGTCCTCATGGGTGATTCCTCAAGACCAATGTTCGGCTGCTGCTTCATCAACAGACTTCGCTAGCACCGACATTGCCTCGTCGATCTGATCATCGCTCACCACCAGCGGTGGCAGGAAGCGGACACAATTGCTGTAGAGGCCAGCCCGAATGATGATGAGACCATGGGCCAGGGCGGCCTTGGTGATGGCCAGAGTGACGTCCGGGTCTGGTTCGAGGGTTTCGGGATCCTTTACCAGCTCGATAGCCAACATCGGTCCGAGGCCGCGAATGTCAACAATGTGGTCGGGATACTTGGCAGCAATGGCCCCGAGACCAGCGCGCATTCGCTCGCCGATCTCGGTCGCTCGGGCCAAAAACTCTGGGGTATCAATGATCTTGAGTGACTCGATTGCGGCGACACAGGCCACCGGGTTGCCGGTGTAGGTGCCACCCATGCCTCCGGGGTGAGGGGCATCCACGACCTCTGCCCGGCCAGTGACTGCGGCCAGAGGCATTCCTGATGCCAGAGACTTAGCGGTGGTGATGAGATCGGGAACGACCTCGGCGTGCTCGATGGCGAACATCTTGCCGGTTCGACCACAGCCCGACTGGATCTCGTCCGCCACCATGACAATTCCGTTCTCGTCGCAAATGTCTCGGATTGTCTGCAGGAAGGAGGCCGGGGCAGGCACGAAGCCACCTTCACCTTGTACCGGCTCGATGACAATGGCAGCCAGTTCACCGGGATCGATTTGGGCAATCAGGGAATCGCGAAGCTGTTTGTTGGACCACTGGATGAAGGTGTCAATGTCCATGCCAGGAGGGCGACGCAAGGTGTTGGGGAAGGGCACCCGGTAGATCTCCGAGGCAAAGGGGCCGAATCCCTTCTTGAACAGGCCGTACTTGGAGGTCATGGCCAGAGTCAGGTTGCTGCGGCCGTGGTAGCCGCCCTCAAAGACCAGGATGGCCTGACGACCAGTGGCGACGCGAACCATCTTGATGGCTGATTCGACTGCTTCGGCTCCGGTATTGGCCAGCATGGTCTTCTTGGCGAAATCACCGGGCGTAATTTGGTTTAGTCGTTCGGCCACCTCGACGTAGGGTTCATAGGTGGCGACGATGGCACACATGTGCATCAGCTTGCTGGTTTGTTCCTGCACCGCGGTGGTGACCGTTGGTGGGCAATGCCCAAGGGCAAGAACACCAATACCACCGGCGAAATCCAACAACTGGTTGCCGTCAACATCAGTGACTACACAGCCTTCGGCCGATTCAACCGCAACCTGGGTGAGGTAGGCAGCTCCGCTGGAGGTGGCCGCCGCCCGGCGGGCAACAAGGGCCTCACTTCTGGGCCCAGGAATGGCTGTTTGCAGCTTGATGGATGTGCTCATAGCAACGCATTCTTACGACATCCGAGGGATAAATCAACTGATTCAGTTGATTTATCAGAGAAAGTAGTGTTGAATTCGTCGTGTGACTACCGATGTGACGCCCGCCACGCGGGCAGAGTCTTCCTCACCCCTGGGTGAAATCGACCCAAAAGCTAGCCTCAGCGAATTGGCCGACCGTCATCTCTGGGGTCACTTCTCCAGTCTCGGCCACGGGGTCGATGGGATGCCGATCATCGAGCGGGGTGAGGGATGCTATGTCTGGGACGATCAAGGCAAGCGCTACCTCGATGGCCTAGCCGGGCTCTATACCACCCAGGTCGGCTATGGCCGGGCCGAGCTTGCTCGTGCGGCAGCCGAGCAATCGGAGAAGCTGGCCTTCTATCCACTTTGGACTCACGCCCATCCCAAGGGGATTGAACTTGCTGCTCGACTGGCCAAGGGGGCGCCCGGTGATCTGAACCGTGTCTTCTTCACCAGTGGGGGTTCCGAAGCGGTGGAATCTGCCATCAAGCTGGCTCGCCAATATTTCAAGCTCACCGGCAAGCCGGGTAAGACCAAGATCCTGAGTCGCACCCTGGCCTATCACGGAACGACAATGGGCGCCTTGTCCCTCACCGGCGTCCCTGCTCTTCGTCTGCCCTTTGAACCCTTGCTTGGTGGCGCCTTCAAGGTGGCCAACACCTATGAGTACCGCTGCGACTATTGCTCAGCTTCACCGTCGTGCACTCTTAGTTGCGCCGATGACATCGAGCGGATGATTTTGCGAGAAGGGGCCGACAGCGTCGCCGCCGTTTTCCTGGAGCCTGTACAGAACTCGGGTGGTTGCATCACCTCCCCCGACGGCTACTTCGACCGGGTACGCGAAATTTGTGACCGCCATGATGTGCTCTTTGTCTCCGATGAAGTCATCTGCGCCTTCGGTCGTCTCGGAGCCATGTACGGATCAGAAAGACTGGGATACCAGCCCGACATCATCACCACGGCCAAGGGCATTACCTCGGGCTACGCGCCACTAGGTGCGATGATCGTGAGTGACCGGCTGGCTGAAGCCTTCATGGGCGACGAGCATCCCTTCCTCCACGGCTTCACTTTTGCCGGCCACCCGGTCTCGTGCGCGGTCGCGCTAGCCAACCTCGACATCATCGAAGGCGAAGACCTTTACGCACACGTCCGCGCCAACGAGGATGGCTTTCGCTCGGCCTTGGAGAATCTACTGGATCTGCCCATCGTGGGTGACGTTCGCGGCAAGGGCTATTTCTACGGCATTGAGTTGGTCAAGAATCGCGACACTAAGGAAAGCTTCAGTGAGGAAGAAGCCAACAACCTGCTCAGAGGTTTCTTGTCCCTGCGCATGGCTGAGCTTGGGCTCATATGTCGGGCCGACAGTCGTGGCGAAACCGTGATCCAACTTTCACCGCCGTTGATAGCGGGACCCGAACAGTTTGAAGAGATGAATCAGATTCTTCGTCAGTCGCTCACCGAGGCCATGGCCGAGATGGACAGGTGATATGAAGTCCGAGAACCAGTTGGATGAGTTCGATAAGTCCATTCTCCGGGGTCTACAGGCCGATGGCCGTCTCCCGTACTCCAAACTTGCTTCGGCTGTTGGCCTGTCCGAGGCCGCTACCCGTCAGCGAGTCAATCGCATGATTGAGCGCGGGGTCATGCAAATTGTCGCCGTGACTGATCCGATCAAGATGGGCTACGGATACCAGGCAATGGTCGGGGTGCGAGTGCAAGGTGATCCCCAAGTGGTGGCAGAGAAGATCGCCCAGATTGATAACGCCGACTATGTCGTTATTACTGCTGGCCGCTACGACATGATCGTGGAACTGTTCTGCCGAGACGCCGATGACCTTCTTGAAATTGTGGGTACCCAAATCCGGGCCACTCCAGATGTGATCAGCACCGAGATCATGTCGTACCTTCGACTGGTTAAGCAGACCTATGACTGGGGAATCATCTGATGGCTGAAGAAGAGATTGCGGCCGCCGTTGAGTTACAAGGGCTGACCAAACGCTTTGGGGCTGACGTCACCGCTGTTGATTCTATTGACTTGCGGATTGAAGATGGTGAGTTCTTTGCCCTACTTGGCCCATCGGGGTGCGGCAAGACGACAACCCTTCGCATGATTGCTGGCCTTGAGTTTCCAACCGAAGGAAGCCTGCGGATCTATGGCGAAGAGATGGGCACCCTGTCGCCGAACAAGCGCCCGGTCAACACGGTCTTCCAGAACTACGCGTTGTTCCCGCACATGACTGTTCTGGACAACGTTGCCTTCGGATTGCGAATGCAGAAGGTTGACAAGGCGGAGGCCAACAAGCGGGCGCAAGAAGCAATCGAGATGGTGCGACTTGGCCAGATGGCTAAGAGAAAGCCCAATCAGCTTTCCGGGGGTCAGCAACAACGTATTGCCCTGGCTCGCGCCCTGGTGAACCGCCCCAAGGTTCTGTTGTTGGATGAACCTCTCGGAGCTCTTGACCTGAAGCTTCGCCAGGAGATGCAGATCGAACTGAAGAGCCTGCAGCGAGAAGTTGGAATCACCTTCGTCTTTGTCACTCATGATCAGGAGGAAGCTCTGACCTTGAGTGACCGTATTGCTGTTATGCATGACGGCAAGTTTCTTCAGGTCGCATCGCCCGAGAATATGTACGAACGTCCAGCCAATCGATTTGTGGCTGACTTCATCGGTCAAACGAACCTGTTGGAAGGCACCGTTGAAGATGCCGAGACAGTGTGCCTGGCCAACGGTGCTCGCGTGTCGGTTGCCAATGACAAGGCCGAGGGTGCCAAGGTTGCGGTCAGCCTCCGACCAGAACGAATCAATGTGCACGCGCTGGATGACAAACCTGATGGCCCATCACTTGAGGGCGTGGTCTCAAGTGTGACCTATCTCGGGACAGCTCACTCGTACCGGATTGCTATGGATTGGATGGAGATCGAGGTCCGGGAGGAGAACCGACCAAGTCGCGGTCATTTCAATGCGGGCGACTCGGTTCTCATTAGTTGGCATAGCGATGGTGTCTGGGTGGTGGACAACTAGTGGTCGACACGGAATCAGTCAATGGAAGCCCAGTAACTCCTGAACTAGAGAAGGCGGCAGAACGAGCCGACTCACGCCGAGGATTTCTTCTTGCTTTGCCTGCTCTCGGGTTTCTCACGCTCTTCTTCGCCACGCCGCTTGTCATTGTTGCCATCTATTCCTTCGCCACCAGAAACCGTTTCGGCGGGACCGATCTTTCCGGATGGAATCTTGATTCCTACCGCCGCTTGGGGGAGCCGATCGTCCGCGACATCCTCTACCGGTCCCTGTTCCTTGCGTTTATAACCACCGTGATCTGCCTGATCTTCGCGTATCCCTTCTCGTACTACTTGGCGACGAGGAAGGAGTCGGTCCGAAATATCATGCTGGTATTCGTGATGATTCCGTTCTGGACAAACTTCCTTGTCCGCAACTATGCGTGGCGTGTACTCCTGGGAAATGGGGGACCACTTTCTCAGGCCACCGAAGCGGTAGGCCTTGGGGAGACTTCGATCTTGTTTACGCCAACAGCCGTCGTACTTGGTTTGGTCTATGGCTATCTACCCTTCATGGTCCTGCCGCTCTATGCCTCGATTGAGCGGATTGACTGGCGACTGGTTGAAGCAAGCCGAGATTTGTATGCAAGCGGCTGGACATCGTTCCGCAAGATCATTCTCCCCTTATCTATGCCCGGCGTCATTGCTGGATCAATCCTGGTGTTCATCCCCAGCCTGGGAGCCTATGTCACCCCCGAACTTCTCGGAGGAGCCAAGACGACCCTGCTCGGTAGCTATATCGTGACCCAATTCTTGACTGCCAGGAACTGGCCCGCTGGTGCGGCATTGTCCATGGTTCTGATGATCGTGATGCTGATCACCACGATCATCTACTTCCGCAAGGATGGCAAAACGCTGTGAGCAGCACGACCGATCCTCGAGGTTTTTCCAAGGCTTTTCTGACCGCCAATGCGTGGCTGGTCTACCTGTTCTTCTATGCCCCGATCATCCTGCTTGTTGTCTATTCGTTCTCGGGTGACAAGCTCGTTGGTCGCTGGGGCGGGTTCACGCTCGATTGGTATCGGGCCTTTGCCAAGGATGACAATGTGCAGGGTGCACTTTGGGTCTCGGTACAGGTTGCCATCGTCTCTACCCTGGTATCGGTTGTCCTTGGAACCCTTGCGGCGCTGGCCCTGGAGCGGTTTAAGTTTCGTGGTCAGAAAGTCTTTGACGCCCTGCTTTACCTGCCAATTATCATTCCCGACGTCACTATGGCGGTGATGTTGTTGATGTTTTTCAGCCAGTTCTTCAACGTGATTGACTCGGTCCTTGGGCTCACGCTGTCCAAAGACATCAGTACGGTCATTATCAGCCACATTGCCTTCAACATCAGCTTCGTTTCCATCGTCGTTCGAGCTCGGCTCGAAGGTATGGACCAGCGTCTTGAGGAGGCAGCCAGTGACCTCTACGCCAGTCGCTGGAAGGCGTTCAGGTTCGTCACCTTTCCGCAGATCATTCCCGGCATTGCTGGTGGTGCCCTGCTGGCGTTGACCCTCTCCTTGGACGACGTTGTCATCGCTCAATTCGTCTCTGGGCCAGGTTCGACTACTCTACCGGTCTACGTTTTCGGGCTCATCCGCAAGGGTGTGAGCCCACTCATCAATGCCGTCTCGGTTGTCATGCTTGTCGCCTCAGTTTTATTGGTAATGCTGTCGCTGCTTGCCCAACGAAATAGTGAAGACAAAGACCAAAAAGTGAATGACGAGAATGAAGACGATGATCAAGAAGTCTCATCAGGCTCGTCGAGCCTGAGCGAAATGTCCATCAATTGAAGTATCAACCAAGCGAGTGCGACGAAAGTGCATGAGCAAGGGGAGGAAAAGAATGAAAAGTTTCAAGATCCGTGTAGGTATCGGGCTCGTAGCCTTTGGGCTCGTTGCTGCCAGTTGCGGCAGTAGTAGTGACGGAGCAAGTTCTGGCGACGGTGGGTCACCAGAGGTCGCAGCCGGCGCAGAATGCACACCCGGTCAGACTGATGGCGACCTATCGCTCTACAACTGGACTGAGTACATCGATCCGGAACTGATTGTTGCCTTTGAAGCCGAAGCAGGAATCAAGGTCATTGAGTCATTCTTTGACTCCAATGAGGCAATGCAGCCGATCATCATGGCAGGCAACTCTGGTCACGACGTGATCGTGCCCTCTGACTACATGGTGTCGATCCTGATTGATGCCGCTGAGGCGGGTGAGACATCGGTGATGAAGCTGAACAAGGATGCCATTCCCAACATGGCGAACCTGGATCCGGCGTTCGCTAAGGGTCTGCCCTATGACCCCAACGGTGACTATTCCGTTGCCTACCAGTGGGGAACCACTGGTCTTGGTCTCGATCTTTCGGTTGTCGGAGAAGATGTTCCTCACACATGGGGACTGATCTTTGATCAAGAGCTGGCCGCAGAATATGGCATTGCCGGATCGGCCACGCTTTTGAATGACCCTCGTGAGACACTCGGGGCGGCACTGAAATACCTTGGCTATTCGCTCAACTCGACCGATGAGGCTGAGCTCGCTGAAGCAACCGCTCTGGTCAAAGAAGCAACGAGCTGGCTCACGGCGTTTGACTCTGACCAATATGACGAACTTCTCGTCAGTGGCGACACGACGCTGGCCCATGGGTTCAGTGGCAACTTCATTGTGCAGTTCGGCGAAGCCGAGAATCCGGACAACTACACCTACTTCGTCCCTGATGAGGGAGGAACCCGGTGGGTTGACAACATGATGGTTGTCGCCGATGCCCCGCATCCATGCTCAGCCCATACATTCCTGAACTTCATTCTCGATGCCGAGAATGGGGCTGCGCTGACCAACTGGAACTTCTATGCCAGCCCGAACAAGGCAGCACTGGAGTTCATCGATCCTGAGGTCCTGGAGGATCCAATCGTCTATCCGACCGACACCTCCAAGCTGGAGTTCATTGGCGATACCGGGACTTATGAGACGAACTTCTCCGATGCCTTCATCGAGGCCAAGGGGTAGATCTGGTTCGAGATGGGATCGAGTCAGCTCAATGCTGGCTCGATCCTTGCTGGCTCGATCCTTGTCTCACTGATTCGAGACCACTCGAACTGGTTTCTAGGAATCGAACCCGTACTAGCGAAGGACGTGGTCGTACCAGCCAGAAGCGAGGAAGACCACGCCAAGGAGAACCAGCCAGATCACGCTGGTGATTGCTCCGGCCGCTAGCAAAACCGCGCCGAGCCCGGTCCGGATCCAGCGGCTCTCAGACGAGATTGAGAAGCGGCGCACGGACGTGGCGGCACCAGAGGCGGCATCAAAGACCCGCTGGACATCGGATTCGCCACCGGCGCCAACATGGCGAGTGAGTTCTTCTCCATCTCGGAAAGCCAGCAAGGTCGGTGCCGCCTTGATCTTTAGGTCGGTCGCTAGGTCGGGGGAGTCCGGAGCGGAAACTTCAACAAAGCTCACCCCGTGTACCTGATCGAATCCAGCACCCGCCACTGCCTCAATGTGGCTCCGGATGGAGCGACAATGAGGACAGTGGGGCGTGGTAACCAGCACAACTGATGAGCCTTGCGGCACACCGGTTGTGCTGCGAGGTGGATTCACGCGCCAGTTACTTTGCGGGTTCCGATTTTGAGAAGGGAGTAGATGGGGCACCATCCGACAGCTCCGGTCACGGTGAGAATCAGACCAGCAATGACGGCAATTACGGCCAGGATTCCGTTCAAGGCGGTGAAGCCAAGAATCAATAACACGACTCCGACGGCCAAACGACCAATTCTCTCCACATTTGCTTCGTTCACGACTAACTCCTCTTTAGCGGGCCGGGGTGGCCACAGTATGTATGACACCGGCAACGATGAAATGGTCACATTTGGACATTTCGAAGTTGAGTGGCTCCGAAAGTCGCGGAGACAAGGGCTGGACACCCAGAGAGACCGTTAAGCAGTGCAATGGCTGGCCGACTACCCTTCTGCGATGCGAGTGCTGGTGGTCGAGGATGACAATGACGTCCGCCAAGCAGTCGTCGAGGAGTTCCTGGACAATGGCTTTGCTGTCGATGACGCGCGGACCCTTGTCGATGCTCAGGTGCTTGTTTTGGCCAATACCTATGACTGCTTGGTGTTGGATCGCTCCCTCCCGGACGGTGATGGACTTGATCAGCTCACTCGTTGGCGAGCGGAATCTGTCTTGACGCCGGCTCTGTTCCTGACGGCGAAGGATGCGGTCGATGATCGTGTTGCTGGTTTTGATGCTGGCGGCGACGACTACCTGGTCAAGCCCTTCGCCATGGCCGAACTGGTGGTTCGAGTCAGGAGACTTTGCCGGCAACAAGGCGTTGTCGTTCCATCCATTCTCCAGCTTGGTGACTTGGAACTGGATAGTGCAAGACGAGAAGTGCGCCGTGCTGGCATCCTGCTGGGGTTGACCGGAAAGGAGTTTGCGGTACTCGAGATGCTGATCTCCCAACCCGAAGTCATCATCAGCAAGGAAGAGTTGGTCCAGCACTGTTGGGATGAACGGACGGACCCATTGTCCAACACCGTCGAGGTGCATATTGCCAGCCTTCGTCGCAAGCTCGGGCAACCACCCTTGATCCAGACGGTCCGTGGCGCCGGCTATCGAGCGGATCTGATCTCCGGTGTCTGAGCGTGCTCTGACCGCACGTTCATCCTCAATCACCAAACGAACGTCGTTTGCGCCACGGTTGCGACGACTTCGCCGCCAGCTGATGGCAACCTCCATCTTCCTCACCGTTGTTGGGGTGTCGACGCTGGCTTGGCTGGTGGTGCGTATTGACGAGCAAGCCAGAACTGATCGAGTGATCGGTGAGCTAGAGACTCGGACTGCCACTGCTCGATCATTGCTGTACTACGAAGAGGACGTCCTGCGAACCGACGGCCTAGTGGATGACAGTGCAACCAATGGCCGCCCGCAGGTGTTCGCCATAGAACTCGGCGGCTGGGTCGCCTTTGACCATGGGGTGCGAGAGTTCGATCTCGACCTGGTAGCCCTTGCTGAGCGGGCGATCATTGCCGAGGAACAAGTTGCCTTCACCGTTGTGGATGGTGAAGGATTCGAGGTCCAGATCCTGGCCGAGCCTTTCTACCACGATGAGACCGACGAGATAGCCGGAGCAGTCGTTGTAACCGGTAACGCCAGATCGGGCTCGATCGCTCATGACCAGACAGCCAGAGTCGTTTGGCTTGGTTCGGCTGCACTGGCTGGACTGCTTGGCTTGGTTGCCTGGATGGTGATCAATCGAAGCCTCGCTCCTGCTGCGAAGGCACTGGCTCAACAAGAACGATTCGTCGCCGACGCCGCTCACGAACTCCGCCGACCACTTACCTCCCTGCGGGTCACAGCCGAACGCGGCCTTCGGGGCAATACCCCTGACCGATCGCTCCACCGAATCGTGGAGATTCTCGATGATGCGGCCGGCATGGTTGACAATATGTTGGTTCTTGCTCGGCTCGACGCTTCTGGCGGAGGACGGTCTGATCGCACGGAGCCGGTTCGACTGGACCAGCTTGTCGAATCCATGTTTGATGATGCTAAGGATGTGAACATTCAGGCTCGAAAGGCCGTGGTTGTTGACATCGATGCGTCCCTCGTTCGCAATGCAGTGCTGAACCTGGTTGCCAATGCCCGTCAGCACGGCCAGCCTCCGATCGAGATCGTGGTTGAGCCTGGTCAGATACGAGTATTGGACCACGGTGTTGGTTTCTCTGAGAGCGAGATGAAGGGGTCGATTGATCGCTTTGGCTCGGGAGCCGCCAGCACCGGCTACGGTCTTGGGCTGTCTTTGGTTCAGTCCGTAACCAGGGTGCATGGAGGAACGGTGAGGGTGGGCAACCGGCCGGATGGTCCTGGTGCGGAGGTGACGATCACGTTCCCCTAGCTGCACCTTCAGCTTCACTTCATCAAGGGTTTCTTACTATGGGCCAGCATGAGACAGAATTCTTGGAACCATCCGTCGCCAAAGACTTCTCCCTTTTCTCGCTTGCGAATGAGTTTTGCTGTGCTTCTGGCGATGGCATTGGTTGGCGGGTCAGCCTCCCTGGCTGGTGCCCAACTTGCTTGGCATCAGATTTATCAAGGTTCGATCGGTGGCGGCCAGTCCGCCTCGGCCTTGGCTGTTGCTGACCAGTCAGGCAACAATGATGATTGGTCCAAGTACGTCGAGTTCGAACCCGATGGTTCTCGTCATGATTCTCGCTTCAACTTCACTATCCCTGAGGTCGCTGACAATCAATGGATCGAGATCGGCTTGAACTATCGGGGTCCGGAGTACGGCGAGAATCAATGGAAGCTTGCTGCCCGGAATGTCCGAACGAATCGCTGGGAGACGGTCTATGCCAATCGAGACGTTCCCACTTGGAGGTGGACCGAGACCACCATCGAGCTTGATCCCCCAGAGGACTATCGTCGAAACGATGGTCGGGTGCGGCTGCGTTGGTTCTCGTCCAATGACAATGACGTCAGCCAGTTGGATCTGCTGACCGTCGGTGTGTTTACCGATACCGATCCAGGCTCGGGCCCCACGGGAGAATGGACCCTGCCTCCTGCCGGTGCCGGGTTTGACTATCAGATTGGTGGCGACTACTCGCTGCCGAGTGGCGTAAGCGTCGTTTCTCGAGATTGGTTCGAAGGATCGGCAGCTTCTGGTGCCTACAACATCTGCTATGTGAATGCCTTTCAAACCCAGCCCGACGAGTCAGCTGTCAATCGACCGGATGAGAAGTCGAACTGGCCACAGCATTTGCTCCTCAACGAGCTTGGGGATGACCCAAACTGGGGCGGCGAGTATCTGGTCGACCTGAGTTCATCATCTAAGCGAACTCAGGCTGCTGCGCACATTGCCGGGATGGTCTCAACCTGTTCAGCCAAAGGGTTCGACGCCGTTGAGTTTGACAATCTGGACTCCTGGACGCGTTTCGATGGAACACCACTTGCGAACCAGGTGCCCTTTGGAAAAGCGGAGGCCATTGCCTACGCCGAGTTAATCACCGACCATGCCCATGGTCTTGGCATGGCTGTTGCTCAGAAGAACACGCCCCAGCTCGGCTCAAACAATTCACTCAACCTTGTTGGCTTCGACTTTGCCATCGCCGAAGAATGTGGTCGTTACGGAGAATGTGGTAGCTACAGCTCCGTCTTTGGTAGTCAGGTGATTGCCATCGAGTACAACTCCACTGGTTTAACGGGTGCCTGTGACGCTATTGGGGCAGTCTCCTCGGTGGTTCGTCGAGATGTGAATGTGTCTCGGCCTGGTGAAAGCGGCTACCGATACCAGACCTGCTGAGGTGCGGCTGTTGGCCGGCACGTCTTCTCTCTAGACTGCCGGCCATGGATACGAACGACCAGCGGGATCAACCGAGCGATCCGAACAAGGGTGACTTTGCCTTCCGCAGCGACTCTGACGACGGAAGCTGGGGTGAGATGACCTTTGCCGGTGCTCTTTCGTTCATGCGCAGGCGCTATACCCGAGATCTTCATCAGGTTGATATCGCCGTGTCTGGCATTCCCTTCGACTCGGCTACAACCAATCGAGCAGGTGCCCGGCTTGGTCCTCGAGCCATTCGGGCTGCTTCGACGCAGGTGGCCGAACTGGACTCGTTTCCGCACGGTTTCAGCGTGTTCGACCATCTCAAGGTGGTGGACTACGGCGACTGCTACCTGGACTCTGGATTCCCCCAGAATGTGGTCGAGGCGGTAGAAGCTCACGCCGACACCATCTTGGCGTCCGGGGCCAAGATGCTTACCTTTGGTGGCGACCACTTTGTCTCCTATCCCTTGCTTCGTGCTCACGCCAAGAAACACGGCCCTCTGGCCCTTGTCCACTTTGATGCCCACAGCGACACCTGGCCAGATGACGGAGAACGTCTGGACCACGGGTCGATGTTTCTGCGGGCAGCCCGGGAAGGCCTCATCGACCCCGCCCGCTCGGTCCAGATCGGAATCCGAACGGCCAACGATGATGCCCATGGATTTACGATTCTGACCGCCCCATGGGTTCAGCGAAACGGCATCGAAGTCACTGTGGCCAAAGCCCTGGAGGTCGTCGGAGAATCCAAGGCCTACCTGACCTTTGACATTGATTGCTTGGATCCAGCCTTTGCTCCTGGAACGGGAACACCGGTGCCTGGCGGGCTGAGTTCGTCCGTGGCCCTCGGCATTCTGCGGGGTCTCGGTGACCTAGATTTTGTGGGAATGGACCTGGTTGAAGTAGCACCGGCCTATGACCAGGCGGAGATCACCGCCATCGCCGCCGCCACCATTGCTCATGATTGGTTGGCCTTGATGGCGGCCAAGGCAGGAGCCCCAACCCTGGCCATGGGCCCGGGGTTCTATCTCTAGCAGATATCTCCGTCACCTCTGGCTGGATCTCGGTGTTGTGGCCGCTAGCGTCGCGGCATGGTTCGACCGCCCAAGAAACTCACGAACAGGCTGAAACAAGCTGGAGAGCAGGCGCGCCGAACCGCAGAGACCACGATCGAGAATCGCTTGCCTCATCTGGCCAACACCTTGCCTAAGGCAAAGAAGAAACAACCTCGGTCGCTGGAGGAGATCCAGGCCGAGCTGGATTCCTTGGTTGGCCTTGAGTCAGTAAAGGAGCAGGTTCGTTCCCAGATCGCTTTCCTGCAGGTACAAGCCCGCCGCAAGGAGCATGGCTTATCGGATGTGACCAGCAGTCAACATCTGGTGTTCTTGGGTAACCCTGGTACCGGAAAGACCACCGTCGCCCGTCTCCTCGCCGAGATGTACGGCTCCCTTGGTCTCCTGGCTAAGGGGCATCTGGTTGAGGTCGATCGGGCTGGTTTGGTTGGCCAATATGTTGGCCATACCGCGGGAAAGACCAACAAGGCGGTGAAGGCTGCTCTGCACGGTGTCCTCTTCATTGATGAGGCCTATGCCCTGTCACCATCGGGCAATTTGCCGACCAACGACTTTGGTTCTGAGGCGGTTGAAACGCTGATCAAGCGGATGGAAGATCATCGGGATCGCCTGGTCGTCATCGTCGCCGGATACCCAAAACTGATGGAAGCCTTCCTGAGTTCGAATCCGGGTTTGCGTTCTCGATTTGCACGCGAAATCCCGTTCCCGGACTACAGCTCAGACGAACTGGTCACCATCACCGAGAAGATGGTTGACGACGCGGACTACCTCCTCAGCGTCGGTGCTGATGACACCTTGCGAGAGGTCTTCAAGAAGGTCGTACGGCACGACTCCTTCGGCAACGCGCGTTACGCCCGAAACCTTTTTGAACAGGCGTTGAGCCGTCAAGCGATGCGTTTGTCAACTGATACCCATGTCACCAGCCTCGATGCTCGAACGGTGGCCATGATCACGTCTGACGATCTGCGTTCCGCCGCCAAACTTCTGGACACCAAGTCGACAAAAACCAGCGACTCACCTCCTCCTCCACGAGGGATGAAGCATCGATCTCACCGTCCGGGTCGTTAGGTAGCTGGATGAGCGAGTCTGCTTCGCAAAAGGTCGTTTCCCGAGCCATTGCGCCTCATGACATTGCTGCACCCGCGGCGAACTATGCCCATGCTGTGCTCACAACCGGGGCGACACGTTGGTTGCACACGTCCGGAGTCGTGCCTGTCCAGTCTGACGGACTGGTCCCAGCCGATCTGACCGCACAGGCTGAAACAATCTGGGCCAACATCGCCGCCATGCTTTGCGAGGCTGACATGTCTGTCGAACACATTGTGTCGGTCACCACCTATGTGGTTCCTGGTCTAGATCTGGGTCCAGTCATGGCGGTACGCGACCAAGCTTTGGGAGGAAGGTTGGTGGCATCGACCTTGCTGATCGTTCCCGAACTAGCCCAGGACGCTTGGAAGATGGAGATTGCGGTCATCGCTGCGGCCTAGGGGCATCAGCTGAATAGTGAACCCTGAGTATCTGGCTGACCGTCTTGGCGTGCTGAGCGTTCGACTCCGTTGTTGACCGATCAGGCGGCGACGCGACTGCTGAGTTCTTTCTTCCACGCCATCAGTGCGAGCGTCATCTCCGTTGACAGATCGGAGTATTCCGAACCGCGGTCAATAAGGCGCTTGGCTTCACTGGTGTTACCGGTAGTTGCCTCACGAAGAATGGTGGCGGCAATTTTGTGAAACGCCGCGTGCATCTCCACGATGGTCGCATAGTGACGGTTATTTCGGTCGTCGGCACTCATGCCTTGGTGAAGCCACTGACCGAATTCGCACTTGTTGTCGAACTTGACGTTCTCGGGATCGAACTCGCTGGTTCCCTTCCCGATGGCATCGATCAGACGGAACTTCCATTGTCCGTGGGCTCCAATTGCCTTGGTGATCTGATCTTCAACTGACATGACTTCTCCCGAGGTGTGCTGACGACGGCGCTCGCATTGAAGACAGCTTCGTCAGCCGACGAGAGACTATTAGAGATCCTACGTTGTCCAGATTGGGTCAGCCAAACAGCGGGAGCACTGGATAGTCGTCATGGAGAATGTCGACCGGGTCGACGCCGAGCCAGTCCTGCAGAACGGTGGCATAGAGGGATCGGTGATTCACCGACCAGCGCAGGTTGCCGTTCTCGTCCAGCTCATCGAGGCTTTGAGGTTCACCGTATCGACCGCCAGCCACATTGGCTCCGAGCAGGAAGTGGCTGGAGCCAGCTCCATGGTCGGTGCCGCCATTGTTGTCCTTGACCCGGCGACCAAACTCTGACGTCGTCATGACGATGCCCCGGTCTGCCATCCCCGCTTTAGCCAGAGTTTCGTTGAAGGCAACCATGCCACCATTGAGATCCACCATCATTTGATCGTGGCTTTCTTTCTGGTTTTCGTGGGTATCGAAGTTGGTATTGCCATGGACCATGATGACCTTGGGTCCAAGGCCCGAAGCAATAAGGTGAGCGGCGATGCGAAGCTGGCCGGTCATCGACTCTGCTTCGTCTTCGGGCACCAGGCCGTCCTCGATCTCCTTCCTCAGTGGCTGGAGCCGCTGAGCTAACTCTTGTTGGGATTGCACGGTCGACTGGATTGAACGCTCAAGATTGGAGAGGTCGGCAACATCAACGCCAGCAGGGGCGAATGAGGACCAATTGTCCATGAAGCTCGATTCGTCTTCGACCCACCAAGGCAAGCCAGTACCGATGTCGGTGGCATTGGTGATGTTAACGGCGAAGGATGCGTCGCCTGCCAGGGCCGGGTTTGGGCCTGGACCAATGGAGATGCCGGCTAGAAGCTCGTCGTATCCAACGGTCCCATCCAAGTAGCGGCCAAGCCAGCCGGTGCGAACGGCTTGATCGGTCCCATCCCACCACCGCTGAATCTGGACGAAATGGGAGAGGTCGGCCCCAGGTGTACCGACTCCTTCCACGATCGCCATCTGGCCTTGCTCATACATCTTGGACAGTTCACCGAGAGCTGGGTGGAGTCCGATCTCGCCGTCGAGGTCAAGAGAATCCTCGATAGCCAATGTTGGTCGAAGGTCGTAGTAGCGACCATTGGCGTGGGGAATAACAGTGGAAAGGGAGTCGTTCCCACCGGCGAGTTCGACAACAACCAAGGTTCGCTGAGCGGAGTTGGCAGCGGCACTTACCCGGGTGGTTGTCACTGGTGAAGTTGTTGTTGGACCTGGAGCCGTTGCCCCTGAGGAGTTCGCGACTCGCGTGCCGGAACAGGCTGCAGTCAAAGCAATTGAACCCAAACCAACCAGGAATTGTCGACGGTTGTGAGCAGTCATGGCTGTGGGAGGGTTTGTGGAAATGGCTGGAGGAAGAATGAGCTTGTTTGGATTGTTCATGTCAGCAAGAACTCCGGTGATCCATAGGCCAAGGCCAAGCCTTGACCTTCGGGGGCTGAGGAAACCACGTCGAGTGAGCGCTCCGAGACGTCAAAGAGACCAAGCCGGGCGAACTGCTCCTGTGCGGTGAGATCGGGCGGATACTCCGCCACTAGTCCCAAGAAGACAAATGAACTGGACAAGGTGCCGGGGCCGAGTAACACGGTCCCCTTTTTGTATCCGGCTGGGTTGGGTGCCCGGAAGGGGCCATAGCCGGCCTTACCCGTCGCCCAGTTGTAGTCCCAAATATCCCAATCCTCTTCTGGCGGATAGGACTGCTGGATTGTGACGAACTTCTCTAGTGGAGTTCTGACCTTGGAACGAACTGCTTCGGGACTGGTGAAGGCCGGGTCGGCGACAATGGCTTGGACCAGAGGCATGATCTCATAGTCGGAGGCAAACAGTTCACCGAGGCGATCGATCGTTTCCTCGTCGGGTTCGAGACCGACCAGTTCTCGGTAGAGCTTGGCGGCGATGAAGCGTCCTGTTGCCGGATGCTCCAGCATGATGTCCAGGGCCTCATCCATGGTGAAGACACCGGTCTGTCCCAGCAGGGTTCGTCGCCCCTGGTCGAAATCGTCTTCGAAAAACTTCGGCGACCAGCCCTCGATGCTTTCATCTTCAAAGCCTTCGCCGGTGTCTTCCATTGGGAAGTTTGGTCGGTATCCGGTGCAGGAACGGGCAGCAGCGATGACGTCGTCTTGGCTGTAGTTCCCAACGCCAAGGGTGTAGAGCTCCAGTACTTCTCGCCCGAAGTTTTCGTTGAGGTCCCAGGCGGTATTGCCCTCGCCGTCGAGGTAGACCAGCATGGCTGAGCTATGGGAGACGTGGCGCAGCAGGTCGCGGAAGTTGCCGGTGGCGTTGGCTCGCAAGCCTTCCAAATGTCGCCACACCACCCAACCAACGTCTACCTTGTCCGCCGTCATGGAGAAATGGTCGTGCCAGAACCAGGTGAGTCGTTCCTGAATGGGCGACCGGGCCTCAGCCATCTGCTGGATCCACCATGCGGTAACAGCCGGTACCGGGGCGTAGTCATCTTCGTAGGCGGTGTCCCAGCTGCGGGGAATGGTGATGTCTGGCGGGTCGGCGGTTACGGCGGGGACGAGGCAGCGGTCGATTGCCTCCTCCACGGTGCTAGCTTCGGCGACCAGATCGACGTTGGCACCCATTCCCAGGCGACGAACGACGTGAGAGATCAATTCGAGGTTGGCGTTTTGATCCTGTTTGTTTGCTCGGGTTGAGCGTGCAAGGAGTGCTGATAGTCCGATCATGCTTGCAACCTAGATGAAGACACATGAAGGAAGTCTGAAGGAAGTCCGAAGCTCAGTTCCAGCGGATTCAACCCGCTTGGGTCCTGCTAGTCGGTTCCCGGTAGGCAACCTGGTCAGACCTTGACGCCGGCCATTTCCTTGCGCCATTCAACCAGTGCCAAGGTCAGTTCTACGGAGACTTCGGAGTACTCCGAATGACGTTCCATGTTCTTTGCCGCTACTTGTTGCTTACCCGTCGTTGCGTCACGCAGGATGTCACTGGCGAGGCGATGGAAGCTGGCGTGGAGCTTGAGAGCTGTGTCGTAGCGGTGGTTGGTCTTAAGCTCTGGCTCGATCTCGTGGTGAAGCCAGATGCCAAATTCGCACTTATTATCAGCCTTCACCTTTTCGGGGTCGAAGTCAGATTTACCGGTGGCTACTGCGTCAAGCAGGCGCGACTTCCAAAGCCCGTGACCTCCAATGGCGTTGGTGATGGTTTCTTCGTTGGATATTGCTGACTGGGGCATAGTGTTTCCTCGACCTCGGAGCGGAAGATCCGCCGCATTCTTGAGTCTCGGTCACTGTTCCCTGCGTGTGAGCGGGTTCAGCTATCCGGCTCAAGATGGCAGTCTGCTGGAGTCGGGGCAATACTGAGGGGCGCAGACTCCCGAAGCCACTGATAGATCTCGGAGGTTGCGGTGTCGCACTGGGTACAACTGCCACAAGGCAGGGGAACCTTGGTCATCCTGCCTTTTCGTTCCCAGACGGCGATCATGCCGCGTACTGCTTCGGGCTCGGCCCCAAGATGGAGGGAGATCTCGGCCAACGTCGCGGTGCTCCGTTCTTGCATGAAGGACCGCAGGGTCCAAAGCATCAGGCCGAGACTCTTTCTCGTCCAGGTGTTGTCGATGCGTGAGGAGCGTTGCTTGCCCATCGGCGAAGGCCCAGAACGACCAGTCCAGCGACAACCGTGAGCAGGCCAATCCAGAAGCTGGAGCTGCTGGGGTGCTGAGTGAATGTCGCTCCCTGGTAGAAGACGGTTGCGGTGTAGTAGGCCACGCCGGTCGTCCAGGCCGCCACAAAAGCCGCCCAAGGCTTGCCCGCTTCTCGGGCAATGGCTCCAATGGTGGCAACACAGGGGAAGTACAACAAGATGAATAAGAGATAGGAGAAGGCGCCGATGCGCCCGTCGAAGCGTTCAGACATCGCCCCAAAGGCCGCGCCAGTTGGTTCTTCTGGAGCAAGCCCAAGGCCAAAGGGATGGCTGATGGAACGGGCGACGCCGGCCAGATTGGTCGGAACGGTTGACAAGGATTCGCCGATGGATCCCCAGAAATTGAAGTCGGCCGAATCCAGTTCTTCTCCCGGAGTGGCGTTAAGGTCTCCGTACACCGCATCCAGGCTTCCAACCACTACTTCCTTGGCCAGGATTCCGGACAAGACTCCAACGGTGGCTGGCCAGTTGTCCTCCTCGATCCCCATTGGCCCGAATGCCGGAGTAGCGGCCCGGCCGATCTCGCTCAGCACGGAACTCTCGGAGTCTTCCTGACCGAAGGACCCGTCGGTTCCAAGTGAGTTGAGGAAGCTCAACACCAGAACCATGCCAACAATAATCTTGCCTGCCTCACCAATGAAGAGCCGGACACGATCCCAAGTTCGTAGGGCAAGACCCCGAATTGTCGGCCGGTGGTAGGTGGGGAGTTCCATCATGAACGGCTCGCTTTGGCCAGAAAGGAGGGACCCCTTCATGATTGTCCCGGTGCCGATGGCGGCAAGAACACCGATCAAGTAGAGAGAGAAGATGATTGCTGAGCCATTGCTGGGAAAGAAGGCCGCGGTGAAGAGGGCGTAGACGGGTAGTCGGGCGCCACAGGACATGAACGGGTTCATCAAAATGGTGAGCTTGCGCTCTCGCTCACTTTCCAGTGTGCGGGTGGCCATGACGGCAGGAACATTGCAGCCAAAGCCAACAATCATTGGCACAAAGGCTTTGCCTGGTAGCCCTATTCGACGCATGGACCGATCCATGACGAAGGCGGCGCTGGCCATGTAGCCGCTGTCTTCGAGGAAGGAGAGAAACAAGAAAAGAGCCCCGACAATGGGGATGAAGGTGGCAACAACCTGTACCCCGCCCCCGGCACCGTCGGCCAGAAGAACTCGGAGCCAATCGGGTGCGCCGAGTAGGCGAAGAACGGAACCGAATCCGTCAACGAAGATGGCACCAGCAATGCCATCAAAAAGGTCAATAAATGCTCCACCAAATGAGATGGTGAACACAAACATTGCGTACATGATGGCCAAGAAAACTGGCACGCCCCAGCGCCGGCTAAGGACGATGCTGTCGATGCGGTCAGACACTGTTTGACCGGGCTGGTTGCGAGTTGTCACGACCTGTCCAGCAATGTCGTTCGCCAGACTGAAGCGCCGGTCAGCTATGGCAAGATCAACATCATCTCCGGTCTGTTCTTCGATGGCCTGACACATCGCCGCCGCTTTCTCGGCGAGTTCTTCTCCCGCCGCTTCGATGGCAAGAGGGTCGTTTTCCAGAAGTTTGACTGAAATCCAACGGGCATCTTCGTTGCTGGCTCGGCTCTGGACAAGAGGCGTAAGTCTGGCAATTGCCGCTTCAACCGGATCACTGTGTGTGACCCTCAGGCGGGTTGGGTCGTTGGTTGCTGAGGCAACCTCGGCATGGTCATTGATGGCTTGGGTGAGTGCTGCGAGTCCCCGGCCCTCGGTGGCTACGATGGGAAGGACCGGGCAACCCAGATGTTGGGCAAGAGCAGAGACATCGATTTCGATGCCTGCCTTGTCGGCAACGTCAACCATATTGAGGGCAATGAGAACGGGAACGTTCATCTCCAGGAGCTGCACGGTGAGGTAGAGGTGACGTTCCAGGTTGGATGCGTCAACAACATTGACGAGAAGATCAGCATCATTGGCAAGTAGGTAGCCGCGAGTGATTTGTTCGTCGATGCTGGCGGCATCCAGCGAGTAGATGCCGGGAAGATCAACAACCTTCACTGTTCCGCCATGCCAGTCGTAGAGGCCCTCTTTCCGGTCCACGGTTACGCCTGGCCAATTGCCCGTCTTTTGACGAACTCCAGTCAGAGCATTGAAGAGAGCAGTCTTTCCGCAGTTCGGGTTTCCAGCGAGGGCGATCGTGCGATCGCTGCCGAGGATGTTTGTCACCTGTTCACAGTCGGCGCAGCCCATCAGGTCCTGAGTTTCTGGCTGATGAGTCGCCGGTTGATGGTTTGCCGGTTGATGAGTCTCATGATTTGGTCTCGATCCACAGCTTGGCGGCCATGCCTCGACCAAGAGCGACCCGGCTGCCAGCGCAGGTCACGACAATGCCGTGGCCAAGGTTTTGCGTGGTGGTCACTTCGGACCCGACTCGCAAGCCAAGGGCCAGGCAGCGACGCTTGAGTGTCCGGCCACCTGCGATCTCGACAATACGCCCGATCTCGCCCGGGTGCAGATCGCAAAGGGTTCTTTGGGGAGGGTCAACAGCGGACATCGGCAGTCACGCTAGCCCGATCGGAGGAATGTCACCCGGGTCTAACGTCACATAGTAGGCATGCCTAACTTTCTGTCCTCAGGTTTGCCCGGCTAACTGACCTTCATCCGACTAACAGAGCTTCAGCCGTCTTGTCGTCGGTGATGAGCTCGGAGACGAAGCCCGCGGCCAGAGCTGCCTGGATGGCCGGGACCCGTTCGATTCCCGCGGCAACCCCGATGACTCGATTAGCGGAGCGCACGTCGTCCAGGCGCAACCCGACCGGTTCGAACTCGGGAATGATGACCTCGTTCCCGGAGGCGTCATAGAAGTTGGCCAGGATGTCGCCAACCCCTCCCTTGCGAAGGATTTGCTTCATCACCTTCGGGGTAAGCATGCCCTTGGCGATGAGAGGATTGGTGAGTTCAGCTTGGCCGATACTGGCAAAGATGACGTCAGCATTTCGTGCTCGGCTCAAGACACGGGCAACGGCAACATTGTTTACAAGCGCTTGGGTGAGTTCGCTACCAATGGAATACAAGGGAGCGGGGACCCACTGAACTTCAGCTGAGAACTTGGTGCCAAGTTCTTGGACAACGGAGAGGGAACGGGTTGGCTCATTGGACAGCGCATGGCCAATGGCGCCGACAATGGTGACGCTGCGAGTTTTTCTGGGTTGGAGATAGGGCAGCATGGCCGCCAGCGTCCGCCCCCAGCCCATGGCGATGGTGATGTCATCCTGAAGCACCAGTGTTTCCAGTGTCCTGGCTGCTGCGCGCCCAGCGGCTTGCCTTGGGTCGTCCCCGCTTTGTGAGATCCCAACAATGGAGGTCACCCCGTACCGCTCAGTTAGGGCTGTCTCCAGTCGGAGTGCTTCGGGCAAGGGCTCGGTGATGACAACTCGGACGATGCCCAAACGCTCTGCTTCGCTTAGGGCTCGACTCACGGTTGATCGCGAGATGTTGAACCGTTCTGCTATCTGCTCCTGGGTGAGGTGGTCATCGTGGTAGAGCCACGCACAGCGCAGAATGAGTTCATGGCGGTCTGACGCCCGGGATGTCACAGGTTAATTCTACGACTTTCCTTGCGAGAGCGGCTTCTTCTGATTAAGGTCTAGCACAGACGTGCAACTCGTGCACAAACGTGCACAAAGGAGGAGGATCGCATGCGAAATTGGAAATTTGGATCAGTACTGATGGCAACGGCTATGGCAGCTGCAGCTTGTGGAGGGTCGGACGCTTCGTCTGGCGGTGGTGACACCGACAGCGAATCGGGAAGCGACACAACGGTCGCCGCTGCTGCTGGCAACGACATGCCAGCACCCTTTGACGAAGGACCAGTCAAGATCGCCATCGTTCAGAACAGTGGCGCCGGTGACTACTTCCAGCAATGGACGGCCGGAGCCAACCTGCAGGCCGACCTGATTGGCTTCGAGGTTCAGATCTTTGACGCTCAGGCCGATAACGCCAAGCAAGCAACCGACATGGAGACCGCCATTGGCCTCGGTGTTGCTGGAATCATTGTTGACCATGGCCAGACCGACACCATGTGTCCGTTGATCAATGACGCCATCGAAAAGGGAATCAAGGTCGTCATCTATGACATTGCTATCGCCGAGTGTGCCCCCGACGCAGTCGAGACCTCGCAGAGCGATGCCGACCTGGCAACCCTGGTTCTGACCCAGATGGCGGCAGACGTTGGTAAAGACGTGTCCGTTGGCTATGTCAACGTGCTTGGAATCGCTCCGCTCGATCGCCGTCACGTGATCTGGGATGAGATGGTGACTGCTAACAATTGGTCACAAGACTTCTTCGTTGGAGAGTTCACCAACTCCGTTGCCACCGACAATGCACGTCTTGTCGATGCTGCGCTTCGGGCCAATACTGGCGTATCCGCCATCTTTGCCCCCTATGACGAGTTCACCAAGGGAACTGTCTCTGCCATCGAGCAAAGCAACCTGCAGGACTCTATTCGGGCCTATGGCATTGATATTTCCAACGCCGACATCGAGATCATGACGAAGGACGGAAGTCCTTGGGTCGCCACCGCAACCACTGACCCCAACGCGATTGGCGCTGGTGTTGTTCGGACGATGGCTTTGGAGCTTGCCGGTGAGCAAGATTCTCGTACCGTTCAGTTCCCTGGTGTTCTGGTGACGCAAGATTTCTTGCGAGAGAACTCCATCACGAACATGGATGATCTGCGAGTTTCCCTGCCTGCCTTGAACCTGACCGACACCAGCTCCGCTGACTGGATTCCTTCTCTGGAATTCAAGTAGATCCGGATCGGACCGAGCCAAAGAGTATTTCAGGACCAGATATGACGTCGATGTTTGAGCTGCGCGACATTACGAAGTCGTTTGGCACCAACCAGGTGCTCCGAGGAGTCGATCTCGACTTCGAACCGGGGAGGGTAACTGCCCTCCTCGGGGCGAACGGAGCAGGCAAGTCAACCGTTATCAAGGTCCTGTCTGGTGTACATGAGTATGGGGGCACCATTTCCCTTGATGGTGCCCCCATCACCGTTGACTCGCCAGGAACAGCCAGGCGACTTGGGATTGAAGCAGTCCACCAGAAGATCAGCGATGGGGTCATTCCCGGGCTAAGCGTGGCTGCGAATCTTCTCTTTGATGAGATCGTGACCAACGAAACCTCGCGGTTTGCTTCTTCGAGGTCATTGCTTCCTAAAGCCAAGGAGATGGCTTCGATCCTGGATCTGGGATGGACCGATGCCCAGTTCAAGGGTGACGTTGATGATCTGCTTCTTGCCGATCAGCAGCTTCTGTTGCTAGCCAGAGCATTAGTTCGTAAGCCCCGACTACTCATTCTCGACGAACCGACTTCGGCGCTCTCTAAAGCAGAAGCGGATCGGCTGTTCGAAGTGATCGAGCAGCTAACTGAAGCTGGTGTCGGCGTGTTCTACGTCTCTCACCGGCTCCGAGAAATCGACCGAATCGCCGACGAATTGGTCGTCCTGAGAGATGGCCAGATCCGCGGTCGCTATGAACCGCCATTCGAATGGTCCTCGGCCCTTGATGACATGCTCGGCCAAACCCGCGCCGAGACCGAGGAACGAAACGACGAAATGCAAGGAACATCGGACGTCTTGGCCCTCCAAGGTGTTCAGCTCTTGCCAAAAGCAGATCCGCTCCACGTCACCTTTCGGGCTGGCGAAGTAACCGGAGTCTTTGGACTCCTTGGAGCAGGAAAGACCGAGTTGGCCAGTGGCATGTTTGGGGCTGCCCCGTTCAAGGTTGGGGCCATGACCTTGAATGACAGTCCGTACTCACCACGCTCACCATCCGCTGCCATCAAGGCTGAGGTGTTCATGGTCCCGGAGGATCGGGCGGCCGGAACCCTGGTTGGAGACTGGTCGATTGCTCGCACGTCGAGTCTTCCTTTCCTCTCGGCAGTTTCCTCCCTTGGAGTACTGAACGCGAAGAGCGAGCACGACGTTGGTGAGGACGTGATTAAGAGCTTTGGTGTTGTTGCCAACTCGGCCAAGGATCCGGTGATTGCACTATCTGGGGGAAATCAGCAGAAGGTGGTCGTTGGTCGCTGGCTCAAGGAGCAACCGGCGGTCATGATTCTTGATGAGCCGTTCCAAGGCGTGGACATTGGAGCCCGGCATGACCTTGTTGTGAGGGTTCGTGAGGTGGCCAAGGCAGGCTCAGCAGTCATCCTGATGAGCAGCGACCTTGAAGAAATCATGCAAGCAGCAGACCGGGTCCTTGTCCTTGTTGACGGAGAGATCCAACACGATACGTATTTGTCACAAACGAGCCGAGAAGAGATCCTCGACTCCCTCGTTACCAGTTGATTGGAAGAAGAACTTGTCAACCACAGCAAACACTGACACGACGGGCACCAAGGGTTTGGCTCCAGCAGCCACGCGAGCTTTCTCGGCGCGCGAGTTCGCCGTTCGCTACGGCTTCATCATCGTCACCATCTTGTTCTATGCCTTCTTCTACTGGACCGAGCCAGCATTTCGTCTCGAGACCACCTTCTTCTCGATGATGAAGTTCACATCGGTGGTCGCTATCACGGGTCTGGGAATCACAACGGCCATGACTGTTGGAGGGCTGGACCTTTCGGTTGGTTCGACGGCTGGCATGTCGGTCACGATCTCGGCCATGACCATGGTCATCTACGCACAGAGTGCCCCCCTGGCGGTTGGAGCGGTGCTTGTTGGCGGGCTCTTGATCGGCGCAATGAACGCCTTCTTGATCGTGGTTCTGAAAATCCCCGACCTTCTAGCAACACTGGCCATGATGTTCAGTATTCAGGGGCTCAAACTCATACCCGTGGACGGGCAATCGGTGTCATCTGGGCTCATCCTTCGTGACGGCACCGTCGCACCAGGCAAGTTCACCGAGGGCTTCTTGAAACTGGACAGAGGCTTTGTCGGTCCTGTTCCTTACCCGGCCATTCTCATGGCTATTCTTACCATCGTCATGTGGTTCTTCTTGACTCACACCAAATGGGGGCGGGTCATGTACGCCATTGGTTCCAACCCCGAAGCAGCTCGCTTGGCTGGCGTGAAAGTTGGCCTGTACAAGGCTGGTGCCTACATGATCTCGGGTGTCATGGCGTCCATCTCGGGCCTCATTCTCTCCTCACGAATTGGGCAAGGCGATATCAGCGCCGGTGCCTCCCTCCTGCTCGACGGCATTGCCGTCGCCCTGATCGGAACCTCGGTGCTTGGGGCCAATCGACCGAATGCTCTTGGCACCGCCCTTGGAGCGGTACTCATGGGGATCCTGATCACCGGCACCACAATTCGCGGCTACCCGTTCTACTTGCAAGATGTTGTCAAGGGAGCCGTACTCCTTCTTGCCTTGGTGTTCTCCTTCACCTTGTCTCGCAAGAAGCATCGTCATCAGCCAGCGGTTCCCATGTAGGCGGTAGCCCGGATGCAACCGGTGTGATGCAAGCAGTCCAAAGTAAGTCATGAACGTTCGCAAAGAACGATCAACGAAGATGAAGTCTCAAGAGCGACAATTGGCAGGAAACAGACAATGAAGTTGAATATTGATTCTCCTCCAACCTTGATTTGGTTGGATGATCACATCGAAATAATCGAGCAGACCCTCCTTCCTGCAGAGCTGAAAGTCATCAAGCTCCGCAACGTCGAAGAGGTCATCGACGCCATCTTCCGATTGGCGGTGCGTGGCGCACCAGCAATCGGAGCATGCGGTGCCTACGGCATCGTCGTTGCTCTCAATGAGGGTTCGCCGGCAACCGTGGATGAGGCTCGTGCCATCCTGGACAAAGATGGTGAACGAATTGGCAATGCCCGCCCAACGGCGGTCAACCTCTCCTGGGCCGTCAATCGGGTATGTACGTACGCAAAGAAGGGCGAGACGGTTGAAGATATTCATCGGCTTGCCCTGGAGTCAGCAAACGCGGTCTTCAACGAAGATCGGGCGGCGTGTGATGCCATTGGAACCTTCGGATCAGAAGAACTAGCTGACTACAGCGTCATCATGACGCACTGCAATGCCGGGCGCCTAGCCACAACGGGAATCGGAACTGCACTCGGTGTCATCTACGGCAAGGCCCGCGCCGGGCAAGAAGTCGAGGTCTACTCGTCGGAAACTCGGCCATTGTTACAGGGCGCACGCCTCACCTCATGGGAGCTTTCTACTGCTGGTATCCCGGTCACCGTGATGCCGGATTCGGCTGGATCGTCCTTGCTGCGAACCGGACGCATTCACGCCGTCGTTGTTGGGGCAGACCGAATTGCCGCCAATGGTGACGTGGCCAACAAGGTCGGCACCTATACCCACGCCTTGGCCGCAAAAGCGGCCGGTGTTCCGTTCTATGTTGCTGCTCCAACCTCAACCCTTGATGCCTTAACGGCAACTGGCGCAGATATCGAGATCGAGCAACGGATCCCAGAAGAGATTCAGCGCTGTGGCGACAAGCAAACAACTCCCGATGGTGTCAACATCTGGAACCCAGCCTTTGACGTAACGCCAGCCGAACTAGTGACCGCAATCATCACCGAAGTCGGCGTGCTTCGACCGGACTACAACGAGTCGATCCGGGGTGCCCTGGCTGCGGTAGCCACCAAATAGCGATCACCACAAGCAACACTTGCTTGGCCCAGCAGTAGAGGTTCAGCAGTACAAATTCAGCTGTACAGACTTAGCAGTACAGACCTAGCAGTACAGACCTAGCAGTACAGCCTCAGTAATCATCAACCACCTCAGTAATCATCAACCAGCAGTACAGACTCAACAAGACAGATTTGAAACAAGGAGCACATCATCATGATCAACGGTATGGACTGGGGAATGGCGAGCCGCATGGAGCGACTCATTCCTGGAGGAAAGGCCTTCTTCTTGGCCGGGGACCACGGCTATTTCCTCGGCCCAACACGCAAGCTTGAGAACCCCGGAAAAACCTTGGCCCCACTGGCCGAGTACGCCGACGCCATCTTTGTTACCCGCGGTGTTCTGCGAGCCTCCATTGCTCCCGACATCGGCACCCCGATCATCCTTCGCATCAGCGGCGGAACCAGTGTGATTGGAAACCTCGAAGACGAGTCAATCACCGTCACCGTGGAAGAAGCGCTTCGCCTCGGAGTCGACTCGGTTGGAATCTCCGTCTTTGTTGGCAGCGGCTATGAACACCAGACCCTGATGAACCTGGCCAATGCCATTAGCGAGTTTGAGAAGTACGGCATCCCCGTTATGGCGGTTACCGCCGTTGGTAAGGAACTGGAGAAGCGAGACTCTCGCTATCTGGCCTTAGCCTCACGTGTTGCCGCCGAGTTAGGGGCCCGAGTGGTCAAGACCTACTACTGCGAAGACTTTGACAAGATCACCGAGTCATGTCCCGTTCCAGTGGTGATTGCCGGTGGCCCCAAGACCGATGACGATCTCGAAGTGCTGGACTTTGTCTATGACGGGATGTCCAAGGGCGCCGTTGGCGTGAACTTGGGGCGCAATATCTGGCAGCACGAGCATCCAGTAGCGATGGCCAAAGCTCTGCGGGCCGTGATCCACGACGACGCCAAGCCAACCGAAGCGATTGAGATTGTCCGTGAAGCACAGGCCAAGGCCTAGCGGCAACCCGATCGAAAGGTAGGAGCATCATGGAATTTCTGGTCGATATCTCAACCAATTTCCCCGAGGGGATGGATCCCGATGTGATCGCAGAGATCAAGGGACGCGAACGCGAGAGAGGGGTAGAGCTGATGACTCAAGGTCAGTTGTGTCGAATCTGGCGCCATCCTGGCCGCCGCTCCTCCCTCAGTCTCTATGAGGTGGCTGATGCCAACGAGCTCCACGGAATCTTGTCTGGTTTGCCTCAATTCCCGTGGATGGACATCCAGGTAACACCGCTGGCTGACCATCCGCTGGACGTGTCGGCTCGCGCAGGCAGCTAGAAGCTCCGCCGCATCATTACTTGGTATCAGCAATCCAGTATCCAGTAATCCGGTATCTCATTTGCGAACGAATAGAGCTCAAGGAGGCTCGATCATGGTCAAAGAATACGAACTGCTGACAGCAGAAACAGTGCCAGCCTATGTGGCCAGTATGCTCAACCTCGCCGACAAGGTCGACGCAAGCACCCTGGTGGCCGAAGAAGTTGGCGACGGAAACCTCAACCTGGTTTTTGTTGCTCGTGACGCGGCTGGTGGAGGCATCTGTATCAAGCAGTCGCTTCCCTATGTCCGTCTCGTTGGTGAGGCCTGGCCACTCACTCCGGAGCGTGTTGTTGCTGAGGCGCGAGGATATTCCGCTGCCGCTGAAGCTTCCCCCGATGACATACCCGTTGTGTATGGCTACGACGATTCTCGCTACACCTTGGCCATGGAGAACCTCCACGATCTGGTGATCTGGCGGACCGCCCTGAACGACGGAATCATGCACCCAGGCGTTGGCGCACAGATGGGGCGTTTTGTTGCCCGTATTGCCTTCTCAACGTCCCTTTTCAAGATGGATGCTGGTGAGTTGAAGGAACGGGTTGCGGAGTCCATCAATCCAGAGCTGTGCAAAATCACCGAGGATCTGGTCTTCACCGAGCCCTACGGTGACTATGCCAATAATGGTGTACAACCAGGAGTTGAGGCCGCGGTCAAGGACATCCAATCTGATGCCACCCTTGTCGCCAATGTCGGCATGCTCAAGACGAAATTCATGACTAGTGCAGAGATGCTGCTCCACGGTGATCTCCACTCGGGCTCCGTCATGGTCACCGTCGATAAGGATGAGCCATACGGCAAGGTCATCGACCCAGAGTTCTGCTTCTATGGACCGGTCGGGTTTGACCTGGGAGCACTGTTCGGAAACTATCTGGCGGCTCGAGCTCGGGCCGAAGTCCTGGATCGGAGTGATGAGTTCCGGACTTGGGTTGGACAATTGCCCCAGGAAACGTGGGAAGCATTCGAGGCCGAAATGTGGAAGCTCTGGCCCTCACGATCCGAAGCAGCCTTGACCGATGAGTTTCTTGCTCTCTGGCTCCGAAGCGTCCTTCGGGATGCGGCCGGTTTCGGTGGCTGTAAAGCCATCCGACGGATCATTGGTTTGGCCAAGGTTTCCGACATTGAAACTCTCGAAGGGGACGATCATGTCAAGGCTGCGACTGCTGTCTTGCGAGTCGGTGCTCGATGGATCAAGGAGCGCGATTCCATCATGGGCAGCACACGTCTGGGTGAGATTGCCAGCGAAGAACTCGCCCGCACGTGAAACCAGATCGACTCATCCACCCCGAGCTCGTTGCCCTATTGGCCGAAGCTGGACACGGCGACACCATCGTGCTGGCCGACGCCGGATTGAAGATCCCATCATCGGCTCGCCGGATCGACCTTGGCCTCACCTGTGGGGTGCCGTCCATGATCCAGGTACTGGAAGCTGTGCTCCCCGAACTGGTAGTTGAGTCTGCGGTTGTCGCCGCTGAATTCGCCGCGTGGAATCCTCAGGTCTACGCCAAGATCGCCGACGCCCTGCCCGTCACTGCTCAGACCTCTCCTCATGCTGAGCTGATGACTGAGGCAGCGGCGTCGGCTTATGCCTATGTCAAGACAGGAGAGTGCACGGCCTACTCCAGCGTGGTCCTGGTGGCCGGTGTTAGCTACATGCAGGACGCCCTTGACCTGTATCAATCGATTCACGGAGAACTGCCATCATGAAACCCTGGGCACAACAACAAATGCCGCCCTCATCAGAATCTGACTCGATGCAAGATCTGGTTTTGGTCTCGCAGCTGCTTGGTTCGCAGCCGGATCTGGTCTTGCACGGAGGTGGCAATACCTCATTCAAGGGGTCGGTCCGAGATGTGTTTGGCCAGGAACGTGACGCTCTGTTCATAAAGGGCAGCGGGATCAGTCTCGCCACCATCGACACCGATGGGTTCGCCGTTACAGACTTGGACATGGTCCGACAGCTGCTGACGCTTGAAGATCTTTCCGACTTCCAGATGGTGAACGAACTTCGGCGAGCGCTCCTTGACGTGTCGGGCCCGAATCCGTCGTTGGAGACCATTCTTCACGCCTTCATTCCTCATCGCTTTGTCATCCACACCCATGCCGATGCGTTCCTTGCCGCCTCCGATACCGAAGATGGCGACGCGCTCTTGCGAGAGCTCTTTGGTGACGCGGCGATTCTGGTTGACTATCGCCGACCCGGTTTGCCGCTGGCTCTGGCCTGTGTTGAGGCATGGAATAGCCAAGCCAATGAGCAGACCACCGTCTTGTTTTTGAAACATCACGGTGTTTTCACTTTTGGTGACTCGGCTGAGATTGCCTATGGCCGCATGGCTGATGTTGTTGGTGAGCTCGAGAAAAAGATCGCTTCTTCTGTATTGGATGGTGGGGCAGATTTAGCCGGCGCTGTTGTGAAGCTTCCAGACCCTGATCCGACCGAATTTGCACGGTTCCGGGCGGAAGTGTCCGACGCTGCTGGTCAGCCGATGATCATGACCCGGTTGGCCGGTGCGGAGATAGCAGGCTTTGTTTCTCGCGAGAATCTGAAGGCCTTGACCGGACAGGGTCCGGCGACCCCTGATCATGTGATCCGAACCAAAGCCCGGCCGCTCGTTGGTCGCGACGTTGCTGGGTTCGTCAGCGAGTACAAGGACTACTTCGATACGCATTCGGCCAAGCAAGACACCAGACTGGTGATGCTTGATCCGGCCCCGCGTGTTGTACTCGATTCTGAGTGGGGCCTGCTTGGGATTGGGGAAAACTACGCCGCGGCGAAGATCTCTTCGGACATCTATTGTCAGACGATTGGCACGATCAATGGGGCCGAGGCCCTTGGCGGTTTTCGTCCTCTTGGGATCGAGTCCCAGTTCGAGATTGAGTACTGGGCGCTTGAGCAGGCCAAGTTGACCTTGGCCGAACCTGCTCGTGGACTAACAGGCCAGATCGCAATCGTGACCGGCGCTGCTTCGGGCATTGGCCGTGCCTGTGCTCAGGCCTTGCTAGATGATGGGGCAGCGGTTTGCGGAATCGATCTTTCGGCCGACGTTGCCTCAACCTTTGACCACCCAACCTGGTTGGGAGTGCAAGCCAATGTGACCGATCGAGAGCAGATGCGATCGGCCATTGCCCAGACGGTGGAACGGTTCGGTGGGATCGACATTGTGGTGATTGCTGCCGGAATCTTCGGCCAGTCGGCGCCAATTGCTGACCTTCCGGTTGAGGACTGGCGCAAGGTCTTGAGCATCAATGTCGACTCGGTATTTGAGTTCTTCCAGGACCTGCATCCGGTTCTTGCCGTCTCGCCAGTTTCTGCCAGTGTGGTCATGATTGCATCGAAGAATGTGCCAGCGCCGGGCAAGGGGGCGGCTGCCTATTCAACGTCCAAGGCAGCACTAGTTCAGCTCAGCCGTGTGGCGGCGCTTGAGTGGGCCGATGATGGGATTCGGATCAATATGGTCCATCCAGATGCCGTATTTGACACCGGCTTGTGGACACCGGAACTCTTGGCTGAGCGGGCGCAGAAGTATGGGCTCAGCATTGATGAGTACAAGCGCCGCAATCTGCTCAGTACCGAGGTGAAGGCCGCCAGCGTCGGGGCTTTGGTTTTGGACATGTGTGGACCTGGTTTTGTGGCAACGACAGGGTCTCAGGTGCCAATCGATGGCGGTAGTGACCGGGTAATCTGAGAACTTCAGTTCGATACCTGACTGGCCGATACTGAGAAGGTGAGTTCAAACATCAATCTTCTCGATACGCCAGAACAACTGGGACCGCTCGGTCTTGGTTCGTCTGAAACTGGCGACACCAGTGACACGGCCAACCTGAGCAAGGCCCGTGAGAAGAAGGGTCGGCGCTGGCTGATCTGGTCCTTCATTTTCTGTCCTTGTCACCTGCCCTTGACCATGGGCCTGCTGGCTCTTGTTTTTGGTGGTACCGCTTTTGGTGCCCTCCTCAGTCGCAATACTCTCGGGGTTGGGCTTGTCGTCGGGACGATCTACGCCATTGGAGTTGGCATTGGTCTTCGTCATATCCGGGCCGCGACCAAAGACATTGACTGCAGCGGCGACACCTGCGAAGTGAAGACCGACGACTGATCCCGAAGGCAATGGAGTCGACGCCCCAATAGTGGGTCGCCAAGTCCATGAACTACGCGGCAGCTGCGCCGAAGTGTCTAGGGCGCAACAACAGGTAGTCCGGCTCCGAGCCAGCCACCTATTCCTCCGTCGACGTCGGCAACGTCGGCGAAGCCAAGGCCTTCCATCAGGGAGATGGTCTGGCCGCTTCGGTTGCCGGAGCGGCAGTACAAGACGTAGGGCACACTTGGGTCGAGCTTGGCCAGCTCATCAGCGAAGTCGTCACGATAGAAGTCCAACATGATGGCTCCTTCGATGTGACCTTCAGCGAACTCCTCCGGAGTCCGCACATCGAGGATGACCAGGTCTTCCGGTGGACTAGCAATAATCCCGGCCGCATCCTCGGCAGAGACTAGACGCAAGCCTGCGCCTTCAGCGGCCGAGCTGTCTGCAGAAGCGGTTGCTTCGACGGCAGTTGTCGATTCTGAACCACCACAGCTGGCCAAGACCATGATTAAGGCGACAGAGGTCGCGGCACCAACACGGCCCAACTTTGGCCATGCTTTGCTGCTGACCTTGGGGGGTAGTACTGGTGTTTGGCGCACTGTCTGGAACATGTTTTGTCTGCCTCTGCTGATAATGAACACTGTTGTTTGGCAAGG
>JAJRQY010000114.1 GCA_024280015.1 Actinomycetes bacterium | reverse complement strand
CTTTGTGCAGTTGGCGACCCACTATTGGGTCGTGAACTGCACTCTCTTCTCTAGTAGATGAAAGCACCGGTCGCTAGCCTGGCGCTAGGTCTAGTGGGTGATGAGGCCTTTGATTTCGGTGACCCAGATGTCGCGGGTGACTTCGGTGATGATTGCGCCGGGGACGTTGGGTGGTCCGGTGCAGTTGTTGGCGGGGACGCACGTGTAGGTGAGGTCCCATTGGATGGTGGTGGTGAGTTTGTAGGGCTCGCTGGTGCCGTTGTGTTGGGTGGTTGCGGTGTAGGTGTAGCTGCAGGGGGCGTCGTTGTCGTTGGAGCCTGGTGTCCAGAGCTGGCCGGCTTGGCAGGTGATGGGGGCGGAGCCGTCGCCTGGGTCCCACCAGGAGATGGTTGGGGTGACGGTTGCGGTGACGTAGATACCGAATTCGGGGATGGAGGCGGTGACTGAGTCTGGTTGCCAGAGGGTGGGGTCGGTCCAGTACCAGGTTGGGAGTTGGGTGATGAGGGGGATGTCGCGGGTGCCGTCGGGTGAGGTTTGGGGTGTTGGGAGGGGGACGGTGGATGAGTTGGCCGCGGCTCGGGCGACTGCACGAACGACTTCGGGCGGGGCAGGGTCGCCGACTTCCCAGACCATCCAGTTGATGTTTCCGAAGTTGGTGACGGGGCAGGAGATGAAGTGGTAGAAGGTGTCTTGGGGGAGGTTGGTGGGGTTGAAGTTGATGAGGTCTTGGCCGGTTCCGCCGAGGTAGTCCAGGAGTTGTTCGGGGGTGAGGCCGGTGACGATGGCGCAGCCTTTGAGGATGTCTCGTCCTTTCGGCGAAGTCCCCGATCCCGGTGTCCCAGCAACCGCCGTCGCGGTGTACTTAAGGGCGTCTGGGTTAGCGTCTCCAGCACCACCGGCATTGACTGGCAAGGGGCTGGCAACGGTCCCGGCAAGTAGCACCAGCGAGATGATCAGTTTCCGCATGTAGCAGTCGCCTTCTCGCTGAGTGTTGTGTCTGTGATTCGCCAACCGTTGACGAGGTGTCGGACTGTCGATATGCGGATTAGGCGGACCTCGTCTGCAGGTACGTACTCGTCGCCCGTCTGCGTAAGGAGGGAGATCCCGTCCAGGTCACAGCTTGTGATCACTGCCGTGTCACCGTCGAGATCGATTGAACTGATCCGTATGTCGTAGGCGCCAGGGCCAACTGTAATTCCTTCGCTTTCATAGAATTCGAGTCGTTCAACGACGCGCTGGACTAGCGGAGCTGCTGCTGTTTGTTCAACGGCGGTCTGATCCAGAATCGCCCCATGTGTCGTCAGGTATGAGAAGTGTTTCTCATACACCTCACGGATCTCCGCGAGGTTGGGGTCTTCGGTTGTGGGCGGAGTGGTGGTTGGCTCGATCGTGGTGGTTGTGGCCGGCGCTGTCGTGGTCGTCAGCTCGATCGTCGGTATCGGCGCGGCTTCGTCAGAGCTACCGGTGCAACCGGACAACACGAAAGCCAGCGTCAGCGTGGCCCACCGCAGCGCGGTCGACCGCAGCCAGGAATGGCTGGTCGGGCGTAATTGCCCGCTCGTCTTCAATCGTCTCATCAGTCTCCAGCACCTTCATTGATCGCGTCTCCAACGAACGGGAGACGATCATGGTTTCTGGGCGAAATGACGCCGATGCCGGAGCTAGCCCGGGAACATGACGGTAGCACCCAGATGCCATGGCTTCCAGCAAAGCCAGCCCGATCGTTTTGCAATCCACTCTCCGCCATCAACCAACGCTAGGCCCCGGGCGCCCCCACGTCGATAGGAATATCGGCCCAGCCGCCTAGCGAAGGGAGAAGAATGTGCAGTTGACGACCCATTAGTGGGTCGCCAACTGCACAATGCTCGCTTAGGTGCTGGCTGAAGGGTCGGATCCGCGCAAGACAGAGTCCCACTGGCCGGCAGCGGACAGGATGTGATCGGGCGAGGCCGAATCACGCAGATCCCGAGCGTAGGCCTCGAAGAGGTCGGGGGCGTCCAGAATGTCCTGGTCGCGTGCTCGGTGCTCCGCCAGCTGGCGCTCCCAGCGGCGGGCCACATACCAAACAGCCAGGACCAGCACGATGGCAACGATGGCGTCGGACCAATAATGGTTGGCGGTAAGCACCACCACAAAGGTGGTCACGATTGGGTGAGCCAGGGCTAAGAAACGAAATCGGTACCTGGTCACCGCAATGACACTGAGTGCAACCAGTAAGGCCCAGCCAACATGAAGTGACGGCATAGCGGCCAGTTGGTTAGCGGCTTCGGAGGCCCCATGGTCATAGGGGCTTGGCCCAAAGGCCAAGCCAGTGTCAATGAATCCAGGCAGCTTGCGGGGCGGCAACAACGGATAGACAACATGGAGGAACAAGCCAGCGCTGGTCACGGCGATCAAGGTGTTGCGGATAGCTGCATACTCTTGTCGGTGCCAACCCCATGCCCAGACGAGGAAGATTGCCGTGACGGGAAAGTGTGCCCACATGTAGTAGATATTGGCGGCTTGGACGAAGCCAGGGTGGTTGACGAATAGGGCCTGGAACGAGGCCTCGTGGGGAAGGCCAATGCTGCTCTGCAGCTGTTGAATACTCGTGCTGTGGGCGACCGCATAGCCCAGTTCGTCACCCGCGGTTACTCGCACCAAGTTGTAGAGGAGCCAGAGCACCATCAGGAGAAGGAAGTTCCTGACTGCGTCAAGAACCATTGATGTTTTGCTGTTTGACTGACCCGTCTGCCTCTTGGCTACGGCTCCAGAAACCTGAACTGCCATGCGACTTCCACCTTCGTTCGACGCCGCTCGAACGTAGTTGTGAACCCCGAAACTCTGTAGAACTCACAACGCGTGCTGTTGTTTGCTTATTCCCTCACAGGCTCCACTGCGCTGTGATTCGTGTATCGCTCGTCACTCTAATTCGAGATCAACTCGCGATAAAGCGATTTCTAAACGCTAACACGACAATGGCTGGAGACGAATTCACCTCTCTGATTCGAGCTGCCAATCAATCGGAGTTCGTCCGGCTTTGACCAGAGCCTCATTGGTGCGAGAAAAACACTTGCTGCCGAAGAAGCCGCGGTAGGCCGAAAGGGGAGACGGGTGCGGGGCCTCAATGATCTGGTGGCGAGAAGTGTCAATGAGTGACCGCTTCTTTCGGGCGGAAGCTCCCCACAACAAGAAGACGACAAGACCGGGAAGCTCATTGACCTTGCCAATTATCTGATCGGTGAACTCCTCCCAGCCTTTCCCACGATGTGATCCAGCCTCATGAGCTCGAACCGTCAGGCTGGTGTTCAACAACAGCACACCCTGTTGAGCCCAGCCGTGGAGCGAACCATGCCCCGGATGAACGAATCCGACATCGTCGGACAGCTCCTTGAACATGTTGCGAAGCGAAGGGGGCGGATCGACGGGCGGCCGGACGGAGAAGCTCAATCCGTGGGCTTGACCTGGACCGTGATAGGGGTCCTGCCCGAGAATCACCACCTTGACCTCGGCGTAAGGAGTGAGATGAAGTGCGGCGAACACGTCCTCATCTGGCGGATAAACCACACCCCGAGAACGCTCGTCGGCAACGAAGGATTGCAGCTCGGCCCAGTAGGGCTTGTCGAACTCATCTCGCAAGATCGGGTTCCAGTCCGTCTTCGTCACAGTGAAGGACCCTACCCTCACGGGGTGGCTGAGTTCATTGAAATCAACGATCCTGAGGACCCCCAACGACGCTGGCGCCTACAGGCCGACTTCCTTCGGTCAAACTGGACCTGTATTTGGGGTCGTGGTTGTCAGGGCATCCTCGATGAACCAGCCGAGTCCTTGGGTCAGGGTTGCTGCTCACTTGGCGCCGAAATGTTTGATGAGGACGAGGCCCGGTTGACCTCAGCCATGGCGGCGATGCTGGACCCAGCCCGCTTCCAGTTTCATGCCGAGGCGGCCGAGGGCGGCATCTTTGCCGACGAGAAGGCCAGCAATACCCGGGTCATTGACGGGGCATGCATCTTTTTGAACCGACCTGGATTTGCTGGCGGGCCCGGTTGCGCCTTGCACCATGCTGCGGTCGATCAGGATGAGTCGCCAACTGACTGGAAACCGTCAGTGTGTTGGCAACTCCCGATCAAGATTGATTGGGAGTTGGACAAGACGTCGGGTATCGAGACGGCAACGCTGCGACAATGGGCTCGCAAGGATTGGGGTTCGGGCGGTGAGTCCATGGCCTGGATCTGTACCGACTCACCCGACGCATATGTTGGTGACGAAGCCGTGATCGACTCGATGGCAGATGAGCTTGAGGCGCTTCTTGGACCCAGACTGTATTCGGAGG
>JAJRQY010000113.1 GCA_024280015.1 Actinomycetes bacterium | reverse complement strand
GTGGGCTTGACACCACGAGATTGGTCGGTCACACCCAGCCCAGGCACAAGTGGTATGCATGGTATTTAATGCTGACCACTGGGCGGGGGTGGCGGTGCGTTGAGCCCGCCCAACATTGATGGGAACGCCTTCGGCGTCAATCAGGACTCGTTGCATGACCGCGTCGCAACATAAGCGGCTAATGGCCTCAGCGGAGAGGTCGTGACCGTTGCGGGTTTCGCGGACCGTATTGTCATGCGGGCCCTTAGCAAGGGTTTGCTGGTCGGTGATGACAACAATGTTTGGGCGGCCTTGCTTGCCGTTGCCATGGGAGATCAGTTCGACCAGGGCGGATGCAGCCAAATGGTCATTGAGGTGAAGGGTCTGGGTGGAACCGTCTCGTTTAGCGGTAGCAGCCATGGAACGCATTTCGGCTTCGATGGCAGTGATGATGGATTCGAATCGTTCCGGGTCAAGGGCGCCGGTGATACGGCCAATCCCGGTCGCCTTGTCGACCCAGTGGCGGAAGAAGGAGTTGGCGCGTTGTTTGCGTTGGGTGTTGCGGCCGTGGTCTTGGCGGATGTCGTCGATTCTGCGGGCGAGGTGCCGGTTGAAGGTGTCTACGGGAAGGTTTTTGGCTTTGTTGACGAGGTCTTCTTCGTCTTGTTTGAGGGCGGCTTTTTCGTCGTCATCCAGGTTCTTGGTTTGTCGGGTGATGGTGTCGATGTGGTCGGTGCTGATGTCACCGTTTTGGAGGGCTTGGCCGAGTCCGGGTAGTTCTTCAGTGGTTTTGGCGCGGGCGGCTTCTTGGCGGGCGGTTTTGGCGGAGACTCGGCCGTTGGCGAGGGAGGTTTCGGTTGGGTCGGGGCTTTGACCGTTCTTCGTGAGTTTGGCTGCTTGTTGGGCGATCCGGATTTTGATGGTGCCGGTTGCGGTTTCCAACAAGCGAATGGTTTGGGTGAGGTTCACGAGTTGGGTGGAGGTGAGGTTGGTGGTTGGGATGTTGAGGAGTTGTTGGCGGAGGTTGGTGATGGCGTCCCAGCTTTGTGGTTGGTGTGTTGGGTCAGTTGTTGTGCTGGTTGTCATTGTTTGGCCTCCTTCCCTTGTCGAGCGATAGAAACAAACTACCGAACGAATGTTCGGTCGACAACCTGCACCGGCATTATTTTCACGTATTCTTACGCAAATAGAATCATGCAGCCCAAACGTTATCTAGGCGTTGAGGGACCTCGTCAGGAGACCCAGGCTTGCTCACCCGACGGAAGCGGCACGACCGAACCATCAAGCACCTCGGCCTTGACCGAACCGCCTTCATATCCCGACTCACAGGTTCCACAGGGGCTACCCGATGTCGTGAACTCCTCAAGAACGAAGGTATAGGTGCCCGAAGAAGGAAGCCGCACCTCCAACTCGGTCAAGGCTTGACTCCGGGAGGGGGTTGGGTCATCCCAGTTCCAGTCCGGCGGTGCATCCCAGCCGGAGTCAAAGGTGAACTCGGCCACCTCACTACCGTCCCGGGCAAGGACTCGCCCCGTGGCAGGGCCAAAGAGGATGCCAGACTCATGGGGAAGAGCGACAACCACCGTGATGGCGTCTTGCTGGACCGCCACCGAACCTGTCGGGGCTGCTCCCCCATCACCAGAGGATGTACAGGCCCCAAGGGTAAGAAGAAGTCCGAAAAGTGCTGCTGCGCCGCACATGACCCAAATCATAGAACACAAGCCCGCTATCCAAGATCCAGCGAACCGACCCATCGCCGATTGCCACAGGCCAAGAGGTCGAACAGAACCCCCACCATTCGACCGGAGCGCCAAAGCTCACTAGTGTCGATCACGAACCATTGCAGGGGGCAAACGATGACCGTTATCGATTCCAAGACCCAGGGGCTCCGAGCGGGAGCTGTCGAAGAGCGGCGAACCAGCTATGACAGTTTCGCGGTGTCGACCCTCACCCCACACCTCGGAGCAGAGATAGAAGGCCTCGACCTCTCCCAGCCACTCAGCTCCGAACAGCAACACGACATACGGCAAGTATTCACCGACTGGGGTGTGCTCGTCTTCCGCAACCAGGTGCTGGACCGTGAGGCGCACAAGCGGTTCGGGCGCTATTTCGGCACACTCCATGTCCACCCGATGAACTACGCCCGTGACACCGATCCGGAAGTCCTGATTGTCAAGACGACAGCCAACTCTCCCTACACCGCGGGGGATGCCTGGCACAGCGATGTGACCTGTGAAGCAATCCCTCCTCTCGGCTCGGCCCTCTACATCACCGAGACTCCCGAGTGCGGCGGTGGTGACACGCTCTATGCCGACATGTGCCTGGCCTATGAGCTCCTCTCGCCTGCGATGCAGTCCTTTCTCGAAGGACTAAGCGCAGTACACGATGGCGCTATCCCCTACGTCGACAACTACAACTCCACTCCTCCAGAGGGTGGCTACCCGCGCAACGAGCACCCCGTCATCACGGTGCATCCCGAGAGTGGCCGCAAGGTGCTCAACGTCAATAGTGGATTCACCTCCCACATCCGTGGCCTGCGAAAATGGGAGTCTCGATCGCTACTTGACTCCTTGTATGACTTCGTGGCCACGACACCCAAGTTGCATTGCCGAGTGCAATGGGAGCCAAACACACTGACCCTTTGGGACAACCGCTGGACACAGCACCACGCCGTCTGGGACTACTACCCGCACTCTCGTTACGGCGAGCGAGTCTCGATCATCGGCACCGAACGACCGGCCGGAGTCCTGGCATAACAACCGTCCTCGACTCGACAGACGCTACGGACTCTACGGCTCGGTGACGGAAGACCCATTGGAGAGGGCGTCATCATGCTCAAGGCTTTCTCCCGCATCCGCCGCCTCAAACTCATCGGCTAGGCGTGCTCGCAGTTCTCCTAAGTCAAGGGCGAACTCCTCGACAACGGATTGCGTCACCCCGTCGTCCTCAACCTTCCACAACCCAACAAAGCCAGAGGTCAGAAAAACTACTGGATCACCCTTCAATCCGACGATCGGAAAGTCCGAGGTCAGGCTGCCAACGACGACGACCTCATCGCCCTTTTCCAACGGAATCTCACGTTCGTCCTGGCTTCCGTCTCGGCCGTAGCAGAGCTCGTCGTCTTGGACCGAGACTCCGGCACCAATGAGCAGCACATCAACCTCAGCCGCCTCGGCTGCTTCTCCGTTGCTACGAATCAGGGTTTGCCTGTGGTCAATGGCAATCGTCAGGATTCGGAAGTAGGTCATGCTGGGCCCATCCGGCAATGCGGCAGCTTTATTGGGTGAGGAAACTCGGGGCTCTGAAACCGCGATCACCGTGCCTTCAACCGCCAGATTGGATTCTGCAACAAGCTCTTGGATTGGTATCCAGTCATACCACTCCGAGATTGCCAACGTCTCCGGGGGTGACTGGTCACAGCCATCGATTCGAAGGGCGCTGTACCCGGGCAGCACATCAAGCGCCGACGCTTGGCCAGCGACGTCGTTGACTGACGAACCAGTATCGGACGCTCCAGTATCGGTGTCCGAACCAGCAGTACAGCTGGATGCGACCAACAAGACTGTGACCATCAGGACCACAACCATCGGCCGATAGTCACAAATCAATGTCCGTAGTTTGCTATCCATCACTTTTCGCTCCGAGTCCGTGCCTCTCGGTTCCCATCATCACCTTCCAAATAGTGTCATCTCTCTGGGCCGCTGACTAGACATCCTCGAGTGACAGCCTTCGAACCGGAGGTCGCCAACCGAATTACGAGAGTCACGCGCCCGAGTCATCCGCAGCAAACAGCGACTGGTGCGGCCGTTGGGGTGCGGTGGCCAGGAACGGCCGAACATGAGCTTCCATGATCTCCTCAATCACCTGGCGATGCGATGGTGAGGCCACCAGATTCTCGTCTTCCAACGGATCGAGATGCCGGTCAAACAGTTGCAGTGGACGAACACGATGTTGGGAGACTTGCGTTTTGGGTCAGGCCTCACTGGCTTACACCTCCGGTAGACAAGAAATCAGCAATCTGCGCCGTGTAGCCCGCGACATTGTCGGTCTCGTCTGAGTCGGCCACCAGGTTGCTGGACTCATCCGGATCGCGATCATGATCGAAAAGCTCACACGGCGTGCCGCTTCTGGCCTCCAGGGTGAAGCGGTACCTTCCGTCATAGATGGCAACGAAGAGCGGCTTCTCGTCCGGTCTGGGGGCATCGTCTTCGGGAACTCCAACGGGAACGATCGGCTGGATCGTGCTGAACACCGGCGAGGCAGGAACCGTTCCTCCTTCAACCGCCGGCTTGAGTGACCGACCGGCACTGTTCTGGATTGCCTCCGCGTTGGCGATGTCGACGATGGTCGCCGTCAGGTCAAGGCTCGAGATTGGATCATCGACAACTCGCGGTTGCATGCCTTTGGGTGGACGGATGATGCCGGGCACCTGAACGGACGTCCGGTAGAAGCCCATCTTTCCCATGAGCTGGTGATCACCCAGCATCTCGCCGTGATCCGCGCTGAACACAATCCACGTATTATCCAGCATGTCCCGGCGCTCCAGGACATCAAGCAGGTCGCCAACCCGCTGATCGATAAGCGACACCATCGCGTAATACTGGCGCGCCCCCGCCAGGAGGAACTCGTCGTCATGAACCCCGGCCTGGGCGTGATGAACGAGATCCTTCACATAGTCGCCCCACGTATCGTTCGTCGGAACCGGAGCGTCACGGGGACCACGTTGGATAAGGGCATCGGCGTAGTGAGCGGACCATTCCGGATCGGCGACAAGGGGAACATGGGGGGCCACGAAGGAGAGCTGCAAGAAGAAGGCTTGTGAAGCATCCACCGTCTTGACCCAGTCGATGGCGTTATCGGCAATGAAGCTGGTCAGGTCATACTCTTGGGGCAGCACACTCGTCTCCCCTTTCCAGTGGGTCGCAGATCCCCGCCAAAGCGACATGATCTGCTCTTGGTAGCGCTCCAGCACACCATGTTCGGCCAGAAACTCCTTGTAGGGCGTCGACACGTGCGGGGCCGCATGGACGTAACGGTCGAATTCTTCCAGGACATGATCAAAACCAAACGACGCAACATAGTCCGACCGGTCACGGGTGTCGATTGTCTTGCCCTCCTCCAAGAGCTTGCGATAACCGGGCTGGTGATAGTGAGACTTGCCGACGTGAGCCGTCTGGTAGCCCACCTTCTTGAGGGCCTTCATCATGGTGGGCCACGACGGATCGAAATTCTCCGAATCGTTGGCGACAATGCCGTGCTGGTGAGGATGCATGGCGGTGATCACCGAGGCCCGAGACGGTCGACAAATTGGGCTGGCACACCAGGTTCGGGAGAAGCGAACACCCTCAGTCGCCAGTCGGTCAAGGTTGGGCGTCACGGCCAGCGGATTCCCAGCACAGCCAAGAACATCATGGCGATGTTGATCACTAAAGATGTAGATGATGTTCGGTCGGCGAACACCGGCTGGCTCGTCCATATCAACCTCGCTGCCATCGGATCGATCAGAACTTGCGGACGGTGTCATCTTGTCTCCAGGCACTGGCTTGTGGTGTTCTCGGAACTCGGCTGATCTGTACTGCGATCCCGTTCAGGTGAGGGTTACCCGAGAGCGGATCGACGTGATCGTTAGACGCCAGTCGATTGGCATTGGCACCGGGCCGCTCAGCGGCAACCGAGAGTCGCACACCGGGGAGGTCATGTCCCCAGCCGTGGGGCAAGCTAACAACACCGCTCATCACCGTGTCGGCGATCTCCACCGGAGCCTCAATGGTGGCAACGTCCGAGCGGATCGATGCCAGGCAGCCCTCATCAAGTTTCAGGCGGGTTGCATCGATTGGGTTCACCTGCAAGGTGAACCGCGGCTTCCCCTTCATCAATGTTGGGATGTTGTGTTGCCAAGAATTGTTCGATCGTAGGTGTCGACGGCCAATGAGTACCAGTGGTGGCCGGCGAACGTCAAGGCGCCCGCTCAACCGATCAAGGTCAGCAATGAACGCTGGTGTCGCCAGGTCAATACGCCCGTTCGGGGTTCGCAACATCTCGGGCATCCGTGGCTCCAACGCCCCCAGATCAATGCCATGGGGATGATCCATCAGCTTGGCCAGGGACAGACCATCTGGCCTGCTTCCGAATCCATCACCGTAGGGCCCGATACGCAGGTTCAGGTCGAGGATTCGCTCGGGACCAATATGGGGTGTCAGCTCGGCCATGATCTCCACCATTGCTCGGCCGTGCGCTGGACTGTGCTCATTGCCAACTGCCTGGGAGACCAGCCACGACGCCACCTCGGTGTCCATGGCGTCGACATCTGGTTGCGGCCCGCGCCCCTGGAGGATCCCGGCCAGCATCAAGATGGTTCGCCACTCCGGAACGAGACCGTCCGCCAGCGGGAGCACGGCCGGTGAGTAGTTGGCAATGTTGCGGAGCGAGAACTGGTAGTAGGACACGTCGTAATGCGACCGCTCAAGGGCAGAGGGAGCAGGCAAGATGAGGTCGGCGTGGCGAGTGGTTTCGTTCACATACATGTCCAGACAGACCATGAACTCCAATGAGTCCAGCGCATCAGCCAAACGATCGCTGTCGGGGGCGGACAGAACCGGGTTGCCGGCAATGGTGATCAGGCCTCGGATCTGCCCCTCACCGGGAGTTTCGATCTCTTCGGCCAGACAGACCGACGGGAGTTGGTTGAACGCTCCGGGGAGTTGGCGGAGTCGACTATGGAAGGTGCCATAGTCGGTCCCCGACCCACTGCCGGGTTGTCCGGTGGTATTGGAACCCATGGCCGCTGCTCGCGAGAACATCGCCCCGCCTTCACGGTCAAGATTGCCGGTCGCGGTGTTGACAACATCAATCAGCCAGGCCGTAAGCGTGGCCAGATCCTGCAAGCAGGTTCCGAGCCGACCATGAACAACCGCCGACTTAGCAGCGGCAATCTGGCGGGCAAGGGCACGAATCTGCTCCGGAGCTATGCCACACATTGGACTCACTGCCTCGGGAGTGAACGCGCCCAGCGCGGCCCCGACATCCTCAAGTCCGTCGACATACTGGCCAGCTCTTCCCGGGTTAACCAAGCCCTCAGCAAACAAGGTGTTGGCAACCCCCGCGAGCAAGGCCGCATCGGTACCAGGGATGATGAAGAGGTGCTCATCAGCGATTTCGGCCGTCTTGGATCGTCGAGGGTCAATGACAACGAGCCGCCCGCCTCGCTGGCGAAGCGCCTTCAGCCTGCCGGGCCAATCCGGAGCGGTGGCCAGGGAGCCGTTGGACTCCATGGGGTCACTTCCGATAAGAATCAGCAGGTTGGTACGGTCCATGTCGGGTACCGGAAAGGCGGTACGGGTACCGAAGTGCACACTGGAGACAATTTCGCGAGGCCGCTGGTCAAGACTGGCGGCAGCAAACCGGTTCTTGCCGATTGTGCGGTACAGCAGCGAGGTGTAGATGATTGTCTCATAGTTGTGAGACCAGGGATTCCCGCTGTAGAGGGCGACGGCATCCTTCCCATGCTGGCCCAGTAGTGGGGCGAGCCGCTCGTCAATGAGTTTGGCCGCATCGTCCCATCCAATGGGCTCGAAGTTGCCCCCGACCTTCACCAACGGAGTCGTGATCCGATCCGGATCCTCATGCAGCCCCTTCAGTGAGGAGCCCTTGGGACAGATGTATCCCTTCGAGAACACGTCGTCCATATCACCGCGGATCCGTGTTGGTCGATTACCCGCTACCTCGATCTGTAGCCCGCAAGTGGCTTCGCAGAGTGGGCAGGTCCGGTAGTGCGTCTTGGTCGACATTGCTTGGCCCGTCAGGTTGGTTCGGTGTCCAGTTGGTCAGCGCCGTGTAAGTACAAGCTTTGGCTGACGTAGGACGTGGTGAGTTCCTTAGCCGCCCGACGACAAAGCTCGGCCTTGAGTTGCTTTGCTTCGATGATCTCGGGATCAGAATCGCTATTGAGGGCCAAGAGGTCAATGACGTGCAGGGCAAGCTTCAACTCGCCTTTGTCCAACAGGGAGCGAGCATGGTTCAGCACCGCTGAAGGATCAGTAATGGCGGTCCGTATTTCTCGTGCGATGTCGGCCGGGTGCGCGGGATGTAGCGAGGTTGGGTTGAGGTCTTCCCACCAACCAAACTGGGTTCGGTAGACATCACGCAACACATGCTCGATCGATGTGTATCCCTCTTGAAGCCAAGGCTTGTCGAAGATCTCTGGCGGTGGCTCGACCATATTGACGATCTCGCCAATGGTGTGGCCACTATTCATCAAGGCGACAACGGTGTCGTGACACCATCGCAAGGCGGCTGCGGTGGTGGCCAGATACTCGCCAATCGCTTCTGAACCCTCCACCGGGTCGCCGAACTCCCGAATCAAGAGCTCGGCCGGGTAGGTCGCCAGCCGGTCCAGTGTATGGGCCCACCGAATTGGGTTACGTACTGGCCGTTGGGGGCTGCCGACATTGGGGAAGAAGGGAATACAGGCGGGGCCGCCGTAGAGGATCTTGTCTTCGCGCAACCAGACCGCGACCGCATCGTCGGTTTCCGATGGTGCCCAAATCACATCAATGGTGCGGTCCGGAGTTGCAATCGTCAGCTGGTCAGAGAACGTTTCGGAAGGTGTCAGGAAGGGAAAGACCCGACCATCCAGTGAGCCTGCGGGGTAACGAAACTGTCGTTCGAGGAGGCGGTTTTGGAGCCCGTTTGACTCGAGGTAGCGGCGCTGTCGACGGGGCAGGTTCTCGTGGGCAATGACCCGTGGAACCCGTCCGGCTTCGCGAACACAGACGCTAACCCATTCCCGACAGGCCTGGTTGTAGCGCTGGTGACCGTGACTGAAGATGATTGCTGCGAATGGCTGGTCGGTGTGCTGGCGGATCGATGCCAGGGATGATGACGCCTGATCGCCGGTGTCGATCTGGACCAGGCCGTCCTCGGTTTCGATGGTGACGAGCCAGCCGGCCTGTTGTTGACCAAAGACTCCCGGAGCGAATTCGACGATCCGATTTGAACCGGCAAGGGTGTCATCGGTGCGGTCGATCGCGTCGAGCTCGGCGGTTGAGGACGTGGTTTCGTCAGTCATGGTCTCCCCGTTTCAGGCGTTGTGCTGTGTTGATCATCTATCGATCACCTAGCTGATCGTCCAATTGATGACCAAGATGATCGCCTAGTTCTCCTGCGGTCCCCGAGGGAGAACTAGAATACTCATACTAGCAATTCATCTCTATTAAGCAAATCGGATGCGACAGTTCGTGCTGCGATCCGTGGTGCAGGCCATGGTCAACTCCGACCTTGTCACCGCTGAGTCGGGGTGGCTTGAGCGAGCACGCCGACGGCGCCGTGGGTGGCGAATGATTGCGCGCTTTTCAGCAGCTCGGGGCGTTGTTTGGCCCGAACATCGGGTGGCAAGTCCAGGTAGTAGGTCGCTAGCCCGGTGGCGAACGCCAACAGGTCGATGGCGACGTTGCGGCGGGTGTCTTGGTCCGCCTTGCTCCACTGACCGAGAAGGTCGGTTAGTTCGCTCACCCAACGCTCACGTCCATTCCGGATGATCCCGTATACCCGGCCGTCAGCATCGGCCCGTACTCGCACACGCAGTTGCACTAACCAGGCATGTTCTTCGGTGTCGAGACTGTCGAAGAACCGAACGAAGCCTGCCGAGATTCCCTCTTCAGGCCCCATGCCCTCAGCGTCGGCGCCCAGACCGAGCACCGCAACGCGACGGTCATCGGCGGCATCACGCAAGACCGCCAGCAGCAGATCGGTCTTGTCTTCGAACTGGTGGTAGAAGCTGCCAACACTGACATCGGCCGGTTCCAGAATGTCGCGGGCCAGGTTGACGCCGTCATGACCTAAGCGGGCAAAGGCCAGGCGGCCTGACGCGAGCAGACGCTGCCGTGTTTGGAGCGCACGCGCCTGGCGGGGTCCGGTTTGCTTGGGCGTCATCTGCTTGGGCGTCATCTGATGGCCGGAACTCTCGATCGAACAGAACTAGAATACATCGTCCATTCTAGCGTTTGAATTTGATCCACCGGACACCTCGCCACGTCCTGGGCCGCACGGCTTGGTTCCCTTCAAACGCCCACGAGCCTCTGCAGGTACTGGCGCGGACCAAACAGGACGACTCCACTGGCAGCAATGTCGGCGACTGCCCCCGGAACACCAGCATTCAACTCATTGATCACCTCATCCTCATCGAGTTCAAAGACACGAGCATCGTTTCCCGTCCAACCATGAACCGCCGCCTCTAGGTCAGCTACCTGCTTCCACCAACCCTCGTCCTCGCTATCAATGAACTTTGGCCGGACCACGAAAAGATCAATATCACTCTCGATCCCCATTCCTCCAGTGCTCGCAGACCCGAATAGCGCAACGAAAACTGGCAGCGGCTCCCAAGCTGCAACCAGCTCACTGATTCGCTCAAGCAGGACTACCCGCAACTGGGCGATCGAGATAATGGACTGAGCCGCTAGGTGATCTCGATTGAGTCGGTACAGCCAAGCGTTGCCAGCACGCTCTGCCAGAACGATGCCCTGTCTCGCAAGTCTCTTTAATGCCCGCCTCACACCATCTTCGGAGTGTTCGCCAACCACCCTGTGCACCTCCGGGGGCGTGAATGACGCATCGGCCGACGCCAAGACAGCAAGCACATCGGCGTCAACGGTGGGGGTGATGACTCGAAGCGGGTGGTCAAGTTCCATTCTCACAACCCTAGTCAAATATAGACTTTAGTCAAGGTTTATAGACTATTATCGAGATGTATCATCCGTCCAAGATTCAGCGAAGGATAGTCATCCCAGCCACATCGGTCGGCACACCCGTCAGCTCGTGCTACCAATCGATCAGCGATTCCCTCAACCAAAGCTGGTTGACGCCCGAATCGACGAAGAGTGAACCATCGACTCCAGATGAGGTCTCAGGCGAATCACTTCCCTCGCAACCATCAATTCTCGTCATGAGCAGGACATAGAGAACCAAGAGGACCTTGGAGGTTTTCGTCCGCCGGAAAGGCATTTTGTCTACGTTCGCTGCCACTACCTAATTCCCCCGTTCGAGATATCGGATTGCTTTTTCGGAGACGAACTCTCAGATGGCGCTTGACGAGAAGTGCCCTCCGACCCTGAGCCGAAGATATCTCCCCAAGAGATTTCGTATCGCCCCCATGAGTGCGTGAACCCTGCGCCTACGCCAACCTTAGACTTTCCAAGCACCAGAATATCGATGCCGTGATACCCGGTCCAGCTCCAGTCGCCATCAAACAACTCATCCTCGGAGGTGTAGTCATTCCCCAGCGGGCCAGCCCAAGCAAAGAACTGAATCTTGTTGTCCGGTTGCCAACCAGTCTCGAACTGGTCTCCTCGAGGTTTGACGGTGAGCCACGTCCCGACTGCATATGAGAGCCCAACGCTTGGTTCCAGGTACCACCCGTCGGTCCCTACGTGTGCTGCCAGACAACCCGCCAGCGGGCTCATCGACGCATCGACACCGTAGTCATGGCTGCGATCGTTGAATCCGTCGACTACGACATCAACCACGGACTCAACTGCTTCGTCTACGGTCGATGATGATGCCACGGTCATGGGTGGTGAAACCATTCAGATCGAGTTGATTGCCAACGACTCTGATCGTGACGGCGATTTGGATCCGACGAGCCTGTCCATCACCACTCCACCCACCGTAGGTACAGCGACAGTAATCACTGTCAGTGGAGCGACCGTGTTTGAATACACCGCACCAACCGCTGAGGTCACCGACACTCTGGTCTATCAGATCTGCGATACTGGCGGACTGTGTTCAACCGCCACGGTGACAATTACTGTCGGTTTGATGGTTGCACCATCACCGGAACCAGTGGTAATGACACCCTGACTGGAACCCCGGGAGATGACGTTATCTGCGGCGGTGAAGGCAACGACACTATTGACGGCCTAGGAGGCGACGACACCCTCATCGGAGGGCCCGGTAGCGACACCATTTCTGGTGGGCCGGGTGATGACATCATCTTTGGCGGCAAAGGGGCCGACACGCTGTCCGGCGATGGTGGTCGTGACGTCATCCGGGGTGGTGGCGGTGCGGACACTATTGAAGGCAACCTTGGTGCCGATGAGCTGTACGGCGGTCGGGGTCAGGACCATATTGATGGCAACCGCGGTCACGACGTGATCTTTGGAGGTCGCGGCAACGACACCCTGTTGGGTGGGCGTGGTGCCGACATTATTCACGGCAACCGTGGTGCCGACGTCATTCGTGGTAATCGTGGGTCGGATGAGTTGTACGGCGGGCTGGCCATGACGAGCTGTATGGCGGTCGGGGTGCGGATGAGTTGCTTGGTGGCCGCGGGTTCGACGAGCTTCAGGGCGGTGCGGGTCAGGATTATTGCCGCCGTGGTGAGCAGGACACGTCCTGTGAATACTGATGACTGGCGTAATTTGGCTCGGGCCACGCCCTGACTGGGCTGGTCTGAACTCTTTGTGGGGATCTCCTATTCGCGTTCCATCCCGTACCCGCCGTCATCTGTGCGGTGGGTTTCGACATAGGTGTTTCCTTCCATCCTGAACTCGTGGCCGTATTGGATGTACGAACATTTGACAGTGGAATTGGGTCCAGCCTGCAGGCTGGATGGCTTAGGTGTATAGGTGCAGACGTAGTAGTTGCCAACAACCAAATGTAGGAGAACTGTCCCCCTTGTTCGTGAGATCCGGTAGTCGGTAAGGATTGCATCAAATTCCGCCTGGCTCATGCCGTATGCCCACGCTGAGCTTGAGATGCCGGGATCCCCCGACGGAAGACGAACTTCGAAGTCTGCGAATGCTGAATCGATGTCTCCTTCGTTTATGGCGATCAGGTCGAATTGGCGGTTGTCGTCTTCGTAGTATGGGTCCTCGTCCAGTTCCAGTTGTAAGCAGAACTGGCCTGGCGGGGCGGCGCAAGGCGGGACGGCTTTGCGTTGGCTAAAGGAATATCCGCCAATGGCGACCGCGACTGCAGCGATACTTACCAGAGCGGGGGTCTTCAATGCATGCCGTGCCATGGGTTCTCATCGGCATTAGACCCTTGGGTCGTAAGGCCACCCACCCACGGCCGTTCATTCTCGGCCCTGATTCCTATGATGCGGGTAACTGCCCCGATCAGCCCCGAATTCGGTGGCCCACCGGGCAGCAACCGCAGACCCAATGCCACATACCTGACCGGCTACTGGTGCTGGGAGTTCCCTCACCAAAGCCGCCACCGCACCGTTACGACCTGGCCCCAGTTTCGGCAGACCATGCTGATGTAGACGCCCCCGGATGACCTGGGCTGTGAGATGCTGACGGGGATCCGCCCAGGAAACAGCCACACCACCACCGGGCCGTGAGCCACACTTCCCCGCAGCTTCGGACTAGCGAACTGCTCAACCACAAGTTCCTGCAACCTCATTGGCAAAGGCAGGACCACTGACCCGAGCGTCACACTGGCCCGATCATCAGTGAAGTCGGATGAGGTCAGAGCCACGATCCTGGTGATCGGGGTCGCGAACAACAATAGGAACAGGCCGGCTATGCGGACATCAATCGGGATCGTGGTGTCATGGAAATAGGTTTGGAGCAGTCTCAAACGTACGTTCTGGGACAAAACTGGCCTGGTCCCGGACTGTCTTTTGGGCATCGTGAGGCCCGCGGTTTGGCTACTGGCGTTGGCCCATTTGATGAACGAAGCCACGTGACGGCGTGTCGAGGCTCCTGCGGCCAGCCATTCCTCCAGATCGCCTTGCCTGGCTTCACCGAGATCTGTGCTTCTGGTCTTGAGCCATTCAACGAAAGCAATCGCCACACTGGTTCGTTGCCTGGCTGCCAACGCAATAACGGCGGTGAGGGTGCCTTGTTGTTGATGGCGGCGCAGGTGATGGCCTTGGGACCTGCGGGCATAGAGCCGCATCACGGCTTTCGGTGGCAGCCATTTCTTCTATGTGTTGCTCGCAGCATGTTTCATAGCGGCGCAGGTGAAGACCCAAGGGGTCCAGCAACTCGGCTTGGATCAGCAGGCTCCGCGGATGGTCTTGTCGCTGGCCCGCAGGAATCAGGGCGTCAATGCCCTCATGGTTGCATGCCACCTCAGCGGTGTGGAGGGCTCGCAAAGCTCGAGAGTAGGCAGGATTGTTGAGCAGACGTAGCCCGCTTGGGGCAATGTGGCGTCTCGGACGCGCTGGAGTAGGGGGTCAAGGACACCGGGTTGAGGAAACAAGTCATCGATTCGTTCATCCAGTAGGCATTGATGGCAGGATTTCGACTTGGCGATGTAGGCTCCTTGGCCGCATTGGCTGCAGTACTGATCTAGGGGTATGGAACCGCAATCAGCACAAATCGGTTTCTTGGATTGGTTGAGGCCGGGTAGTTGACGCTGCACCTTGCATTGCGCGCAGACCCCGCTTCGCCACTTTGCTCGCCGGTAGCAACCGACGCAGAGTGGTCCTTCGGGCCAGCGCACCGTGAATGATGTGGTTGGTTCAGCGCAACGAGCGCAGCACTCTGATCCGGGGGGGCGCAGCGTTCGGTATTGTCACAAATCACGTAGCCAACAACATCGGTGCCCGCTACTGCACCGGAGATGTAGGAAACCACGATGCTTCCGTCGGTCCCCTGCACAACCTCGGCGTGGGCGTTTTGTGCGCGTACCACGTTAAGTGGCCAATGACCACAAGTGCTCCAAAAGGCGTTTTCCCTGGTCAGCAGTGCCCGGAGTGGGACTTGAACCCACACGACTCTTTCGAATCCGAGGGGTTTAAGCCCTCTGCGTCTGCCAATTCCGCCATCCGGGCCGGGACGCCAGGTTAGCCCTTCAAGACCAGGGCTGGACAGCCTCGACCAACGACCTGTCGCTGGCTACAGAAAGTTCTTCAACAACCGAAGAATGACCGCGATGAGAATGGCGATCACAATCAGGTTGATCACCACTCGAATCAGGATGGGCAGAGCCCGATTCATCAGCGTCTCTTGTTCCTTCACCACACTCTGCATACCAGTGCATTCTCGCAGAAGATCACGACACCTTCAAGGCACCCTACGATGATTCGAGATCCCGAGCGAGAAGATCAACGAGAATCGAATCAACTCGAAGCGAGAAGTCCGGGCGAATTGCGAGGGCGCGTTGGCAATGATCTATTGCGGCCTCGACCTCACCCAACGCACGATGACCGAGGGCTAAGAATCGGTGAGTTTCGAACTTGTCAAGTGCCGTCGGAGCAATTAGCAACGTCTCTTTCAGAATCTCGATTCCTTCGCGTTCTCGCCCAACCTGAACGAGGACCGCACCGACAGTTCCCAACACGGCTTCTGAAGGATTGGCCTCAACTGCTGACTCCGCGAGCTCCAGAGCCCGGGAAAGCTGCGAGCCATCAAGGGCTAACCCGTAGGCCAACGTTGCGCCTAATTCAGCGGTTGCCTTTGCCCGCGCCTCCGGCGCACCATCCACATCTGGTAGGTCCATTCCCTCGAACAATTCGAGCTGCTGTTCGGACACCAGAATCGCTTCGGGATAGCGCCCAAGCTGGAGAAGCGCACTCCCTTGGAAGCCGCTTAAGAACAAACGCCAGACCGCGTTCGTGTCAACTCCCGGGGGACCCTCAACTCGTTCGACCCCTGGACCATCCCCAAGCCGTCGTTCTGCAAGAAGCAATACATCTTCGTAGCGGCCGGCTCGACGCCACGAGCCAGCTGGAGGAGCTGCTTACCATCGGTTGACAAGCCCCCCGAGTCATGCGGAGTCAAATTGATCGCCACATGCAGCACGACAATGACAAGAGCAACAAGACTCAAGCTTGTGGAAAGAGTTGGGACCGGACGGCCAACCGAAATGCTCTCGAAGGACAGGCGCGGGAGAAAGACCACCACCCAGAAAAGGGCTTCGGCTCCAACTCCTGCCAGTAAGACGAGCGCCATTCGCCAACGGTGTGGCTTCCCCTGAACCATGCCCAATTCGAGCATGCCTCCGCCCAGCAGCCTCGTCCGAATTGTGAGATCCAAGGAGCCGAGCTCAACTGTGCGTTTGATATCGCCCCGGCCAATCGAAAGCCTTGTGGGAACAATGCCAAGCAGGCGAGCGATAACAAGATGGCCAGTTTCGTGGATGACGACAAAGACCAATGACAATACCGGCAACAGAAAAGGCACCGTCAGCAGCTTCCAGTCCGCTGCGAGGGACAGGCCAGAAGCGAAGCCCGACTCTCCAGCTGTCACGCTGCCAATGAATTCCACAGATGGTCATCGACTGCCAAAGGTCCACTCTTTAGGTGGCATCCATCAAGCACTTACGGCATCTCAGGCCGACCGGATGGGCACCCAATCATGCCGCCCACGCACGGACCTCGGGTTTCGCAAGCGATACGCGCAGCGCCCTCTCTGGTCCTTCTGAACCAGGATCCAACACGGCTTCGACCGAGGCCCACAGCTGATCCCGCAACCAGGCCGCCTCCTGACCGTGCAGCCGATTGGCCGCAATGACCCCGTCAATCATGTCGGCCACAATCGACGTTATTGCCCGTCCCCGCAAGGCAACAGCCACCGTGGCCGAACCATCCGCTCTCCGCACAATTGACCGGGACCGACCCGGAACCCGAGGTGGGCTCCGAAAAGTGGGCACCACATGGCCAGCTCTTCGGATCACACTTCCCATCTGGCGGGCCGCCTCCGCAAACTCCAACGACGTCACTGCTCCATCACCTCCACACCACCATCATGGCGACGACCCCTGACAGTCACCCCAAACAGTCACCCCGAAAACAGCCGCCCCCGCTACAAGAGTCAGTCAGCCCAAAAACAGCCATCCCCGCTACAAGAGTCAGCCAACGTCAGTGTTCTCGGCCAGAATGTTTCCATGTCCGAACACAACCCAGCCGACACTGCGGCCTCTCCTAACCCAGCTGGCAGATCCCAAGGTTCGTTCTCGCCAACACCGGCATCGGTCTCCGCAGCCCCACGGCTCAATCCAGCGCAACAACAGGTCATGGACGAGCTTGGCTCGACTGACCGGCCAACCTTTCGAGACGACTTGCGAGATCATCTCCGCTTCGAACTTGAAGAGTCCATCGGCCAGGCGGTCTCCGATGCCCTAGCCGACACCGAACAGACTCTCTTCTTATCCAAGCACAAGCTCGGCATGTTGCATGGATGCGAGGCCCGATTCGTCGCCGAAGAACAAGCCGAGTTCGCCTGGAGTGTGCCCTCAGCTCGAGGAACCGTGGCCCACAAGGCCATCGAGCTCTTCGTCACTCGACGCGGCAACCCATCCCCCATCGAACTCACCGAAGACGCCATGGCTCGACTCGAAGCCGACAATCGCAGCATCAGCGAATTCATCCAACAATTGGACGAAGCCGAACGAGCCGACCTGGTCGGCAAGGTCAACAACTTCGTCTCCACTTTCATCGAAACCTTCCCACCCCTCAACCGCAAGTGGGTGCCGGTAGCCGAATCACGCGTGCGAGCCGACCTGTGCAGCGACAAGGTCGTCCTGCAAGGAGCCATCGACCTCAGCCTTGGCCGCGCCCGCGGGAACGAGGCAGGCAAGGTACTTATCGACTTGAAAACCGGCAAGCCCCACAGCAGCCATATTGAGGACCTCCGCTTCTACGCCCTGCTGGAAACCATGAAGCTTGGCACTCCCCCGCGCCTGCTTGTCAACTACTACCTGGAAGCAGGTCAGCCCCGAACCGAGAAGGTCACCGAAGACCTCTTGTGGTCAACGGCCATGCGGGTCGTAGATGCCATTCACAAACTGCTTGACCTCACCGCGGGCACTCGCGAACCAACGATCACCGCATCAGGAGTGTGTCGATTTTGCCCGATCCTGGACGACTGTGAGACCGGACTCGCTCATCTCCAAGACAGCAGCACGGCTTTCACCCTGGACAACAGCGACTAGCAACACACACCATCATCAGATGGGCCAACCTCGTCGCCCTCGGCAATCACGCCCTCAACGATGACCATGGCTCCGACGCTGAGGAAGGTGTCTCGCTTGGCATTGATGAACTTCAACAAGTCAAGGTCACGATCGAGCCCAGGCTGAGGTCGACTGATCATCACACAACGGTCAATCTGCTTGCGGACATCAACAACAACAGTCTCACCAATATCCACGAATTCACCGACCCAGGCATCCTCTCCAGACCCCGACAACAAGACATTGGTCCGGAACCGCCTCAAGTCCCAATCCCCCAACGTCGACTCCGACACCAGGGAAACCATCGACTTCGTGCTGTCATGGAATGAGCCGGCCGGACCTTGCCACTGGACCCACTCCTGCTCAACCCCAGGATCAATCGGACACTCATAGGTGCCACCAACATCACTGGGCCCGACCAAGGAAACGTCCTGCCCGAGCCAGGCTGACAGAACCGAATCATCAGCCGTCTCGGTCCTGTCGGGAAGAGCAATCGACACCTCGTCAGGCCCGTGATAGTGAGCCGAAGCAAAGAGCAACTCTGGTGTTCGGCGCGCCGTCAGAATCATCTGCGAGCCCTGGGCCAAGATCCCCCAGCCCCGATCGCCCTCGATGCCATGCCGAAGAAGCCGGACCGAACTCACTCGCTCCCCGCCTATTGATTTGACCGGATAGCGCCACAGTTCACGAATCTGCATGATGCGAGGCTAGAGGCCAGCGCACCTAAGAGCCCATCACCTCTAAGAGTTGGCATCCACCGCGGTCAGAACTCGACCGATCGTCTCCGAACCACGACCAACCACCTCGCGATAGTGATCCGGATCGGTAGCACCCTCGGTGACCACCAACAAGACCGTGGCCTCGGCCAGATCGGGAACCGACTGGAGCCAGGCCTCGTCACCCAGCACGACCTCCAGGCCAGCCAGCGACGCCGCACCCGTTTCGCCAGCCACAATTCCAACGTCGGCCAGGCCTCGCATCGCTGCCTTGGCCGCCTCATCATCAACCGAAGCGAACCAGTCAACGCCTTCTGATACCCGCGGCCAGGCAATGGGTGACGGAAGCCCGCAATTGAGGCCGACCATGATGGAATTATGGGGACCAGGCACCTCACTCAGCTGCCCCTGTTGCGCCGAATACTGGACACAATTGGCGTCAATCGGCTCGACCCCAATAATCATGGTCGACTCACCCTGTTGGCGGTAGTGAGTCACCGCCGCGGCCATGAACGCTCCTACTCCCATGGGGATGACCACGATGTCAGGCCGATCCAGCCCGGTGGCATCAATGGCATCATCGATCTCATTGAAGATGGTTGAATACCCCTCGATGACCCGGGCGGGGATCTCCTCATAGCCTTCCCATGACGTGTCCGACACCACCAGGCAGGTGGTCGAGGCTTCCTCCGCGGCACGCAGGACCGCATCGTCATAGGTCCCGTCAACAACGGTGACCAGCGCTCCCTCACGACGGATCGCCTGAATCCGAGGCTCGACCATGCCCCGAGGCACAAAGATGTGACAATCAAACCCAAGCAATCGGGCCATGAAGGCCACCGCCCGACCGTGATTTCCATCGGTAGCCGTTGCCAGCTTGAACGGCTTGAGATGGGCTAACGCAGCCGCCAACTCGTTAATGTTGTGCCACGGCTCGGGCTCATAGCCAAGATGGTCACAAATCGCCCGATAGGTGGCCCACGACGCTCCCAGAATCTTGAACGACGGAAGCCCCATTCGCTGGGTTTCTGCCTTGACTAGAACCCGCTTGACTCCAAGCCTGCGGGCCAGGTTTGGAGAGGCAAACAGCGGGGTGGTCGAATAGGCCGGCATTCGCTGATGAAAGGCGGCGACCGCCTCATCGGGGGCCGGGGGCTCCAGGGGTACACGGAGGGGGTTCTGGCTGACCAGCGAATGCATGACTTGCTCCAATCTGTTGGCTCGTCGGGCATACCCCCGGGCTCGTCTCGCATCGGTTCAGTCCAATAGGGACGACCAAGACTCAGGAACCGGCAGGAAAGGCCGACGTCCAGCACACTAGCGGGTCCATCTCAGCACAGGATCGAACCGTCACCGGGAATACTCAGCTCGATGAATACGTACTCTTCGGAAGAGTGGCTACGAGGAAGACGAAGCGGTCGGCGGCCGAGACGAGACGGTCTGCACCTGGCTGGGGTGGTAGCGGTGGCGATAGGCCCACCAGGCGACCAAGCCCGACATGAGGGGAAACAGCAGAGACACGATCCGATACACCACCGTGGCCAGGGTTGCCGACTGGGTGGAGATACCGGAGATGACCAGGAGATAGACCAGACCGGCATCGACGAAGCCTGCTCCACCCGGAGTGAAGGGGATCATTCCTAAGACCGACACGCCGGCAAAGGCCAAAAGGACCACACTCAAACGAGGATGAGCCCCGACCCCATACAGGGCGGCAATCAAAGCCAGATAATCAAAGGCCCAGTTTCCAGCAACGGCGGCAATGGCTTGTGGACCCTTGTTCTCCAACACACCGCTCAGTCGGTCTCGCTCATTGATCAGGGTTGCCGGAGCGAACGTCGTTGGTCGACCGAAGCGACCATTGAGCAGCCCATAAACCCGATTGACTCCCCGACCGATGAGTTGCAGAGGCCAGTCGGCCCGCAAAGCGAGAATCCCGGTGGACACCAAGGCAACGAACAGCACTCCACCAGCAATGGCCGTTGGTAGAAGGTCTTCGGGAATGGGTGCCCCAAGCAAGGCCAAAACGAGAGCGGTGGCCGGAATGGCAAACAGGGCAGCCGTCGAAAGGATCGAGGTGGCAGCCAAGGCCCCAGCCGCTTCGGCCGGCGCCACCCCACTCACCGACAACATTCGATACAGGGTCGCCCCGCTGGCCGCCACGCCACCGGGAACCGAACGGCTGACAGCGTTGGAAACAAGCTGGCTGGTGGCAGCAACGAACCAGCTCACCTTGGGCAAGACAATGCGGGTCAGCCACCAGATGCAGACAAAACTCACTGCCTCCAACAACAAGGAGACACCGAACCAGCGGATGTCGACGGTTCGCAAGCGGTCACCGGAAGAGAAGATGGGTAGGAGCTTGTCCCACAAGAACAAGAGTGAGATCAACCCAAGAGCGATAAAGACCGCGCGCTTAGTCCAGTCTCCAATCTGGGCGGTTCCATCGGATCTGGTCCGGACCCGATCGATGACCTGCTCGGTGACTGGTCGCGCACCAAAGGGCCATCGGGACCTGGGGCGTCGACTCACGCTGGCCCAGTCCCAAGGCCAGAATCAGAATTGGTGGCGGCTGTCGAGAAGGTTCGCAGAGGCCAACCAAGCTCGGTTAGCAGCTGATCCAGCCTCTGGAGCGGGAGCCCAACCACCCCGTCATAGGGACCGTCAATACCAGTCACAAAAGGGGCGGCAAAACCCTGGATGGCGTAGGCACCGGCCTTGCCGCGATGATCCCCAGTCCCCAGATACCACTGGATGTCATCAGAGGAGAGAGCCCGCATGTGAACCAGTGTTGTACTAACCGCCGCCCCGATCCGGTCACCACCATCGGGTTGCCCGATCAAGACACAGATTCCGGTATGGACCCGGTGGGTCTTGCCACTCAGCAGTGACAACATGGAGGCGGCGTCCTCATCATCGACCGGCTTGCCCAGGATCCTTCCATCAACCTCAACAATGGTGTCAGCACCAAGAACTGCCACCGCGCCGCTGACAGCCTGGCTCCCGCTGCCACTGCTGCCGCCCGCGGGAACACCATCTGGCACGACATCCTGAGCCCGCACCAGAACGGCTCCGGCTTCGGCCTTGCCTGTGGCCAGGCGCGCCACCATGTCTTGGGCAGCTTCTCCATCGAGTGGCGTCTCATCAATATCGCTAACAACGATCTCGGCCTCGACCCCAACCGAACGGAGCAGTTCGGCCCGGCGGGGTGAACCAGAAGCAAGCACAAGCCGCGGGCGATCAGCGGCCGATTGGATCGACATCCGGACATCGTAGGACCCGACCCGACAAATATCCGCCCAACGGCAACGAGACCAGTCCAATGCTTTCGCTCAGTGAGTGGGCCAATGGCTGGGCCAATGAGCTCTCGGCCAGCGTTCCATGCCAAACTCGGGGACATGAGCCTGGTCACCGTTGAAATCACCGAGTCCGTTGCCACCATGACCCTGAATGACCCCAAGCGGCGCAATGCCGTGACCCTGGCCATGTGTGATGAGATCAGCGCGGCAATGGATGAGATCGACCACAACCAGGCTGTGCATGCCATCGTGGTCACCGGTGCCGCACCAGCTTTCTGCGCCGGCGCCGACCTCACCCACCTCGACAACCCGGCATCCGGCCAGACCGCAGGCTCCGAAGAAGACGGACTCGTCGCCATCTACGAAGGCTTCCTTCGCATTGGCCGAAGCCCGCTGCCGACAATCGCCGCCGTCAATGGAGCCGCAGTGGGAGCGGGGATGAACCTGGCCCTCATCTGCGATGTACGCATCGCGGGACGTTCAGCCCGCTTTGATGATCGTTTCCTACAAATCGGCATCCATCCTGGCGGTGGACACACCTGGATGCTGCAAAACATCTGTGGTCCACAAACCGCGGCGGCCGCTGTCTTGTTCAGCGAAGTCATCGACGGACCAGAAGCCGAACGATTGGGTTTGGCCTACCGCTGTGTCGAGGACGACAAGCTATTGGACTACTGCCAGGAAATGGCCGCCCGCGCCGGGTCTGCACCTCGCCAACTGGTTGTCCGCACCAAGCAAACCATGGTCGAGATCCGCGACGTCACCGGCCAACAAGCAGCCATGCATATGGAACTTGGGCCACAAGCAGCATCAGCCCGCCACCCGGCCTTCAAGAAGAAACTTGCCGCCTTGAAGGCCAAGATCTCCAGCTAACAAAAGTCGGGCCTTCCCTTCGTCAGCCGCGGCAATATGACCGGTTGGGCCAACAAGTGCCAGACTCTGCCATGGCTCGAATCACTCCCCTGCCCGTACAAGATCTCGCCGAACACCAAGAGGGCTTAGCCCTGGTCCAGCAAGTCTTTGGATTCGTACCGAACTCAATGCCGACCATGGCCCGAGTCCCGGGACTTCTACCGGCCTTCCAAACCCTGGCCGGCACCATCATGATGAATCCGCTGATCCCGCCAGAACTGATCCAGATGGTGGCCCACATTTCCAGCCTGGCCGCCGGATGCCGCTACTGCCAATCCCACACCGGCCACTCCGCGGAGCGTCTCGGGGTTGATCCAGCCAAGCTGGCTGCCATCTGGGAATTCGAGACCAGCGAACTCTTCAGCCCAGCCGAACAAGCCGCACTCCGTCTTGGCCTTCACTCCGGCCAGGTCCCAAACGGAACGACCGACGAAGACTTCGAAGCTTGCCGCCAGCACTACTCCGATGACCAGATCGCCACCATCGTTTCGGTTTGTGCCCTCTTCGGATTCCTGAATCGATGGAATGACACCATGGCCACCGAGCTCGAACCGAGCCCAACCGAATTCGGACAGCGTGTGCTGGCCCAAAATGGCTGGAAGGTTGGCAAACACTCGGGCTAGCGTCTGACTACTTCTAGTCCAGCCACTTGGCCGAGAGGGAGCCACCCCACGCCGACCATTCTTCGTTGGTGACGGCATAGCGCACGTGGTCTTCCCATACCCCGTTGATCTCCAGGTACCGAACCGCTGTTCCTTCCGAGCGGATACCAAGCTTCTCGACCACCCGACGAGAGGCATCGTTGCGCGGAACAATGGAGATCTGGATCCGGTGAAGGTCAAGTTGACCGAAGGCATAGCGCAGGACCAAGACAACAGATTCGGGGATATAGCCCTGGCCACAGCGAGCCTCGTCCATCCAGTAACCCAGATAGGCATTCTGGAACGGACCGCGCTGCACCGAGTTCAGATTGATCTCACCGGCAAAACTGCCATCAACGAAGATACCGAACCCATAGCCGGTGCCCAGCTGCCACTCGCGGTCTCTGGCATGGCAACGAAGGGAAAAAGCTCCTGGGTCACCAATGGTGTCTGGCCCCTTCTTTGACCGTTCCGGTTCCCACTTGGTAAGCCAGTCATGATTTCGTACCCGAACTTCGCGCCACTGGTCAAAGTCACCTGACTTCAACGGTCGCAAGAGGACTCGTCGCCCAATCAGTGTTGTCGTCAACTGGCCCTCAATTCCGCCACGATCCCATCCAGCAAATCTGCATCAGACATGATGATCTCACTGATTACCAGCCGACGCATGACAGCAACAAGAACACATAGTCCCCCGACGATGAGTGAGACACGCTCAGGATGTAATCCCGGGTTGAAGGCACGGTCGGTATTGGACTCCGTAGCCAGGGTTCGAAACACATCCTCGGCAGCATCGCGCTCTAAAACAAAGCCATTGATCACATCGGCCCGGTACTCAGCAAGGCCAAGTTCAACAGCGGCAGTCGTCGTGTTCGTGCCGCCAACCCCGATAACGACGCCATGGGCGATGGCATCCAGAACCGAAGGCGACTCCCGAACGACGTCATCCACATGGCTAGCAACTACCGACAAGGCCGAGGACAGCTCGGCCGGGTCCGGAGGATCGGACTCGATGTACTGCTCAGAGATCTGCACGGCACCAATCGGTACTGACGCGACACTGACCTGATTGGGCGAACGCGGTTCTGACTGGGTAGTTCCAACCGCGAACTCGGTTGAGGCGCCACCAATGTCCAGAACCAGGGCCAGTGACCCGGGAGCAAGACCAGAGGTTGCTCCGACAAAGGCAAGGCGGCCTTCATCCTCGGAGCTAAGCACATGAACATTGGTTCCAAGAATCCGCTGGACCAATGCTTCCAGCTCATGAACATTGGCGGCTCGTCGTGCGGCCTCGGTGGCAATAACCACGATGTGCTGGACTTCTGCAGTGACACATTGCTGTTGGAATGTCCCCAGGGCTTGCTCCACTCGAGTCAAGCCATCACTGCTCAACAATCCGGCAGAGCCCTCGCCCATTCGAGTCACGACTTGTAGACGGATATCGGCCATGCCTTGCTCTTCAGGTTGCGCCACCCGGTTGGCGTTCGGGTAGCTGATAAGGAGCCGGCTGCTACCGGAACCAAGATCGATCACCGCAACCGGTGAGCCTGACGGTACGGCCACTGGTGAGAAACTCGAACCAGTCATGAGTGGCTCCCCTCATCGTCGTGTTGGGCGCCGTGTGATCGTTGTTGGCGGGCCAGCTTGGTCACGATGCCGCCCTGGCTTGGGTCGAACTCTTGCCCCATCAAGCAGAGCTGTTCATGAGTCCATTGACCGACAACATCTTGTGCTCCCGCCAACAGGTTGGCGTAGTGCGCATGCAAACACTTCACGCCCATGCGGGTTCCACCGACACCGCCAGAAGGACGGGGACCAGAATGATCTGGAGACAGATGGGTATCGCGTTCGCTTTCGGCCGCGGAATGAGTAGCAGCGATGGCCTCGGCCGGGATCTCCCGCTCCGCCCGATTTACCGCTCCGGTCGACTCAAGTTGGCCGATAGCCCGATTCAGAGCACTGTCAGCTAGCCAGAACCGCGTTGGCATTGGACGGCCGGTGTCGAGAAGCGGCTGGTTGGACAACACAACAGGGCTGCCATCATCGCGCCGAACAACCACGGTGAACTCACCCATTGGTTCTCGTCCAAGCAGAAGGGTGACCAGCTCTCGATCAGTCTGTGGCACGGCCCCTCAGCAACATGCGGAGAAGGAAGAGAACAACAACGCCACCAAGGACGGGCGCCAGACGCTTCAACATGCTGTCCCCCGTGACAGAGAACAAGTCAACGGCATCAGGCTCTTCGGAGTTGATCTTGCGAACCTTCGGTTCTTCGGTCTTGGTCGAACCCGAGTCAGATCCCTCTGAACCAGAAGAGGTAGCGTCACTCGAAGCTGAGTCGCTAACACCAGCAGCAGTGCCTGCACCAGCGGCGGCAACTCCCGAAGCCGTGGCAGCCGTATCAGCAGCTGGCTTAGAGTCACTGTCGGAACTACCGCCAGCATCGGTCTCGGCCAGCTTGTCACGCAGATTGTCGCTGAACATGGTCAGCAGCTTCTTGGAAACATCTTCGATGGCTCCT
>JAJRQY010000112.1 GCA_024280015.1 Actinomycetes bacterium | reverse complement strand
TTCGCGGCAGAGTCGGACGGTTCTGGCTTTCTCCTGGGTTGTGTATCGGGCGGTTGTTGCTGCCCCCGATTTTCCTAGTGTTGGCATAGCTTTCATCCTTTCGTCAAACGGATGACTCTCCAACTTTCCCAGGGTGAATCATATCGTCCCATCACGATTCGTGCCGCATCGGCCCTTAGTCCCTTTGTCATTCTCTTGGTCACTGCTTAATGAGGGCAAGCCCTCATGCCCAATCCGTAGGCGAGCTGTCAGGATCTGAAGATGCACCAGCTCCGAAACTATTTCCGCGCAAATCTCGGGCCTGCGCTACGAACTCGACAAGTCAGCCTCAGTCGAATCGAAGCCGTCCTCATCGCTGGATACTCATCCATGGCCGCCATCATCGGTTTTGCTACGGGGCTCTTCGAACTTGGGCTGCCAAGCACATTCGAGGTCCTGATTCTGCCGCCAATACTTGTCCTGTATCCGGCTCTGATCGAAGAGCTGATCTTTCGTGGACTTCTCCTACCACGTTCACTTACACAGGCGTCGGGTCTCAGGCGCTTCGCTGCCCTCAGCTTTTCAAGCCTGGTCTTCGTGGCATGGCATCCCTTCAATCACTATCTGATTGGGATGAGTGACACCTCACTCTTTATTGAGCCAGGGTTCCTCGTTATTGTCTTGATGCTCGGCTACCTGTGTGGCCATCTCTACCTTCGGACCCAGTCACTCTGGCCTGCCATCGCGGTGCACTGGGCCACGACTGTTGTCTGGAACCTGTTCCTGGGTCGTCCATAACTGATGATAGAGCCAGGTCGCCGCCCAAAACTGATTCGGGAGGGACAACGACCCCGTCATCCCTCCCGAAACTACTTCACTTGTTGGGGCGAGTACTAGGCCAGGTCGGCGAGCACTCCGTACTTCTCTGCGAGAAGGTAGTAGAAGGTCACGCGAGACTTGCGCCGATCGTCACTCATGGTCTCACACACAGCCTTGATGGCGGCGTCAAGATCTGCATCGGACTCGCTACGTGCCAACTTCTTCTTCAGCCAGCTCTCACGAACGCGATCAAGTTCGGTTGAGTCTGAGCAAGAAACTAGCGCCGAGTCCGACTGCGCATTCGCCAGAGCGATTCCGAGGTGCTTCACAATCCCAGTAATAGCTGCTTCGTCAGCATCAGGTCGATACCCCTTTACACCGGGAATGAAGTCTGCTGCATCTGCCATTGAATTCTCCTTAGAGTCGAGGGCCGGTCGCCCGCGAAGAAGGTAGCCGAAGCTCGGGTCCTTTGTGCCGGATGGAGGCAAATCGGCCAATCCCGACCTGAAGCCCGCCAAATTGCGCTAGCCGTGGGCCGGCACCGGCACCCTGGTTTCCCTTTGCTGAAGAGCTCCGTGAATTGTCCGGGCGTAGCCGCTGACAACAGTGAGGCGCCCTCGCAACGCACCATGGTGATAGGCCATTTTGGACGTTGCCGAACCATAGATTCTTGGAATCGGCACCTCAGCGAAGGTCAACCCAGCCCGAGCTACGGAGAAGCAGGATTCAAGCTCAGCTTCATATCCGTCTCCGTCCAGTTTGAGCGAGCCAAAGGCCGACCGAGAAAAACAACGCAACCCCGAGAAGGGATCGGTGATGACAAAACCCGTGATCTTACTTACGGCCCGCACAACACTGGATCGCACGATCCTCCGATTCAGCGGAACCCGACCCGAATGTCCGCCATCCAAATATCGACTGCCAACACAAAGGTCGACCCTTCCGTCAACAACAGGAGCCACGAGGTTCGCCAGAGACTCCGGAAGGTGCTGTCCATCACTATCCATCCAGACCAGCGCTTCAAAGGCATCACCTCGAACCGCGTCATGGGCGAGCCGCAGTGCCGCCCCCTTGCCGCCATTCCGCGGCAACTGGAGAAGCCGGATTTCGGCCAAGCCAATGGCGTTTGAACGCCCAGACTGCTGGCGCACCTCAGCAACACTGTCATCGGTCGAACCATCGTCAACGACCAACACGGTTAACTTGTGCGCTCCGACTGATGCTGGCATCGCTGCCAGCAGGTCCCCAATCTTTCCTGCCTCATTGAAACAAGGCATGACTACCGTCACTCCCATAGGTCGAAGCTAGTGACGCCGGACACGTCCGGCCAGGGCCTTAAGCCCTTAGGTCGGCAGTTCGTCCCTCCTCCGCCCCCAACCGCCCCTTCAACCGAACCCGAAGACCAACTGGAGGGCCAAACGGTCCAAAACGGCGTGCTGGACCTCCAGTTTGAGTGTTAGGCAGCTAGTTGCTGAAGTCCTGTCTGGTAGACAGCGGTGACATGGCCAAGAAAGTTGTCGAGATTCCCGGCCATCGACCAGGTCACGTAGATGACTTCCCACCCACTTGCTGCCAGCTCAAGGTCTCGGACATGGTCAGATTGCTCAGCCTTGGCGCCAAAGTGATACTTGCGAGAGTGAGCTTCGATGCCGAGTTTGACGCCGGGAAAGGCCAGATCAAGGCGACGAGTTCCGCTGGGCAAACACACTTGGTGTTGCAGGACCGGTTCGGGCAGCACCCCTTGCCGAAGACGTTTGGAAAGAAGTCGCTCAAACCACGAATCGGGCAGAGCACCCCTTCGGCTTGGGTCGTCCAAGAGCCGTCGCAACATCGCCACTCCGCTTGGCCCCGGGCGGTCCAAGGCACGCGCGACTTGAGCGATCCAGAGGGGCGAGGCACCATAGCGCAAAGCACTATCCAATGCTTGTTCAACTCTGCTCGAGCCCACCACCATCCCCAATTGGCAAAGGGTCGTCGCCACATTGGTGCACCGAATTCCATCCACCTCAATCAAGAGATCGTTACTTAGCCCAGTCCACCGATGAACAATCATATTGTCACGTCGAAAGTCATCAGTCCGGTCGACGGTCAGCTCGACAACTCCTGGTTGGAACCCGTCAAATCGGTGTAGGGCGGCCGCGCTGCGGTGGGATGCCGCTCCCCCTGCCATGGTTTGAGCCACAAGGCGCTGTCGCCACGAGTCAGGAGTTGCGGCGATGACTAGGACGTTCTTTGAGGGTTGGCGGAGTTCCCCGTTGAGCACGGCTCGCCGAAGCCGGCGACTGGAGAGGTTGAGTTCGGCGGCCTGTCGTCGATGGAACACGCCGTGTTGAGAGGCCGCAAGCTCAGCAACGGCGCTCCACGCGTCGTCAGCTTGCATCTGCTTGTCTTGGCGGAGCCGACCCGATTTTGCACCAGGTTCCCCAAATTACTGCCAACTGGAGGGCCAGACGGTCGGAAACGGCGTCCTGGACCTCCAGTTGGAGCTGAGTGGCTGGAGCTGAGTGGCTGGAGCTGAGTGGCTGGAACTGGGTGGCTGGAGCTAGCCGTGGACAGACATGGAGGAGTTCGGGTTGATCTTTCGGTTGCGACTGAAGGCTCCCATCTCCAGATCCAAGCCGGTGTAGCGGCCACGGACCACGAGGGGGTCCACATCATGATCCAGGCCGTCTTCCACCTCCTCAATCAGCTCGGCCATCATGTGGCCAGCGACCGCTGCGTTCTTGAACTGATTGCCACTGGTCCCAATGGCGACATAGAAGCCATCCAGATCAGTGCGGTCATAAATCGGCAGCCAATCGCTACTCACGTCATACAACCCAACGACACCCATCTTGCGATGAGGAACACCCAGGCTTGGCATTCGCTTGTTGGCCCGAAGCACATGTGCGTCCCAGTGAGTGGCCGTGACCTCACCGTTGAAATCGTCGGGGTCGGCCCACTCATGCTTGTCACATGCCGGGTCACTGCCCCCGATCAGAATATTGTTGCCCGATTGGGGACGGAAGTAGATTCCCGTGTCGTCATCGGCAATGTTCGTACCGTGTTCACCAAAGTCGAAGTCCTTAGGGCCAGGGACCTGATGAATCTCGTGGCGTATCGGCCGAGTAGTAATGGCCATTGTGCCAGCAAGACCGGCCATCTTATTGACGATGGCGCTGTGGGGTCCGGCAACATTGACAACAACGGGCGCCCTGATTGCCGATCCATCGGCGAGCTCGACGCCTGAACACTGTGAACCAGAACGCAAGATGTTCACGATCTCGGTGTTGAAGCGAAACTCACTCCCCTTGGCTTCGGCTGCTCGCATCAGATTGTGGGCAGACAAGGCAGGGTCATCGATATAGCCCGAGTCGGGACTAAACAGGGCACCAGATAGCTCACCAACGGGATCCTGCCAGAAGTTGTCATCGTCCGGTCGAGTTGGCGGTCCAAACAAGCCAACATCAAACACCGGGAAGCGCTCAGCCAAGTCAGCCGTCGTCCACTCTTCGTAGGGAATGCCGACCTGATCCCACAATGGCTTGATGGTGGCAGCATGACCATCATCGCCAACAGCCAACGATGCCATACCGCATTGCACGAACTCGATCAGGCCACTCTCATCGGGAGCTTCCAAGTAGTTCTCCCAGTCCTTCCAATAGTGCATGCCTTCCCACGCCATCATGACGCCAACGGGGGTGGAGTAGCTGAAGCGGATGATGGAGCCAGAGCTGCTGGTTGATCCAGATCCGGCGGCTGGCCCCTTGTCAATGCTGAGGGTTCGCCAACCTCGCCGCGCCAGTTCAAAGGCAACAGCTGCTCCAATTACTCCGGCGCCAACAACGATGGCGTCATAGTCGACCACAGAATTGCTCTCACTCATCATGATCAACATCGTGTCAGAAAGACAGGTCGACATCCATGACGTTGGCGCGGTTCGATTGAGTTGTTGCTGACACTTTGTCATACTTCGGTGATGCGCCTGGACATCGAATCACTCCGAACGTTCCGAGCTCTCATAGAGACCGGCAGCGTGACCGACGCAGCCGCTCAGCTCCATCTCACCCAGTCGGCGGTCAGTTGGAAGATGAAACGATTGGAGGAACGGATCGGCGCCACCCTCCTAAGGTGTGTCAGGGTTAATGTCGCCAAACGGTGACCTATTCACACAGCGTCCCGAGAGAAATTGCTGTTGATGGTTTGATGATAGTCGATCCGGTTGATTCGCGCCTGCACAAGACCCTCACGCCGCGC